>JAFGKR010000286.1 GCA_016928515.1 Bacteroidota bacterium
CTGGCCTTGGATGCGTCGTTCTGGCCTTGGATGCGTCGTTCTGGCCTTGGATGCGTCGTTCTGGCCTTGGATGCGTCGTTCTGGCCTCGGATGCGTCGTTTTGGCCTCGGATGCGTCGTTTTGGCCTCGGATGCGTCGTTTTTCAGACACACGCAGTGACGCGGGAGCGCATGCGGTCAGCAAAATACAATGCCCCACGGTGGAAATCAAGGTAGCACTCAGTGACCTGGAGTGCTAACCTGTTGCAATCATATTAGTTACGGGATATCACGAATTTCCCGGTTTGCACGGAATGATGTTACTCCGCACGAAACTCGAGTGTGTGTTCCACCGCGTTGTCGACAAGTAGATCGACGGAATACTTCCCTGCGGAGAGTCCGTTCGGGAAGCTGAGCAGGAATCGGATCCATCCTTCTTCATCAAATGGTACTTCCGCGGTATCGATCAGCATGCGGTCACCGGCTTCATCATGCACGTACCATTGTGCGGCGAACACCGTTCCCGCCGGCTGTCCTGCGACATACGCCGGTGCGTAGACGACAGTGCTCCCTTCATCGAAGACCCAGGTTTTCTCTGTGGGGAAGTAGTTTTCCGAAACGGCGCGGGCGATGACGGCTTCTTTGATATAGCTGTCCGGGTACATGGGCTCGATCGTAAACGGAACGGTTTGTGCAAATGTGTTGCCGACGTACAGATCGACGGCATATGCACCGTACGGCAGCTTGTTCTGCGAGAGCGTCAGGGAGAAGTCTATCCAGCCGTCGTTCTCCATGGTGATTTCGGTGGAGTCGAGAACAACCTTTTCCCCCTGATCCGGAGAATACCATACTGCCTTGACAGAGGTGCCTTCCGGTGTGTTCGCCATCAGGACGCTGCAATGCATGATGGATTCCGATCCGTGAAAACTCCCGGTTTCCTCAATCGGTTCGGATTCCTCCGTGACGGTGCGCGCCATCACCGCGCGCTCGATGTGGGCGGTCGTGAACTCACATGCCTGTGCGGCAAGAAGGAAGAAGAGAACAAACCATGCTGCAGGGCCGAGTTGCGCCGGCAGTCGCAGATGCTGATTCATTGGGGCCTCCGGTATGTGTGGGATCGTATCTGGAATATGCGGTGAAGCGAACCGGGGCAGGGACGGGAGGTCCTTCCTGCTTACAAGCTTTCCATGGGACGGTCATTCTCGATCACGTAGTCGCGCAGCATGCGCAATCCTTCACGATGACCGGGAAACACAAGCCGCTTCCATGCCTCCTCGTATTCCAGCCATGCATATGCGTCGTGTTCCGTGGACAGCAGCACTTCGGCGTCACTCGGGACAGTGGCCGCGAAAACAGGGACGTGATGGATGGAATCATCCTGGGCAAAGTAAAACGCGGCAACATAAGGTACAACAAAAATCGCATCGGGTTGCATCCCGGTTTCTTCATATATTTCCCTTCGTGCGGCCTCTACGGCACCCTCACCGGATTCGATTCGTCCGGTGATCATCTGCCACATCCCCGGGTACAGCGTCTCGGCTCTTGCCCGCTGGAGCAGAAGATACTCCGTCGGTCCCATTTCGCGGCGTCGATAGAGATAGGCCTGAATATAGATGTTCTGCAGTTTCATTGCACCACGGCTGCCAGAATGGCAGAGCTCTTGGCAGACTGATATGCCAGATTTGCAGATTTGGTGATCGTTTTATTCCTGTCAGTTCATGGCATGGTTCTTGTAAAAGTACGAATACAGCTTCGCAAGTTCAACACGGGAGGAGAATTCCCATTGTTGCATTTGCATCTCCGGACGGATTTTTCGCAGATATCGCAAGCCGTCGACAAAGCACAGTGAGGATTTCATGCAGGATAACGAACAGGTACAACAGACACAGACTTCCCAGGCGAACGCCGGACACACTGAGAGCCAGGCGGATATCCCCGTTCTTCCGCTCCGCAATATTGTCTTTTTTCCCGGGCAGATCATGCCGCTTTTCGTGGGACGGCCGAGCTCGGTACGTCTGATCGAGGAAGCGCATCAGAAGCAGCGGTCGGTACTTGTACTCACCCAGCGGGATTCTTCGGTGGATGTACCACACAGCAGAGATCTCTACACCAAAGGTACGGTGGTACGTGTCGTAAAGATTTACACGATGCCCGACGGCTCGAAAAGCGTCGTCGTGCAAGGACAGTATCGTGCGGAGTTCCTCCGTATGACGAGTGAGGAGCCATACCTTGTCGGAGAAATCCAGCTCCTGGAGGAACGCATCCCTTCCGTGGATGACGTCGAGGTCGCTGCACTTGTCTCCAACATTCGGACGCAGCTCAAGAAATTGGAACAACTCCTTCCGGAGTCGAATCCCGAGCAACTCAATCTTATCATGAATACCCATGAGATGGAGACCTTTGCCTTTCTGGTTGCGGCCATGCTGAATATCCCGGTGCCAGAGAAACAGGACCTCCTTGAGACCATGGATCTGAAGGAGTTTCTCAACAAGCTGGTGGTGCAGCTCAGCAAGATCATTCAGCGGCAGGAACTGAGTCAGAAAATCCAGGCCGAGGTACAGGACTCCATTAACAAGGCGCAGCGCGAGTACTTCCTGCGTGAGCAGCTGCGTGCCATCAAGAAGGAACTCGGGGAGGAGAAGGATCAGCTGGAAGTCGACGAAATGCGAAAGAAGTTGGACGAGATCGAAATGCCCGACGAGATTCGCGCTGTCGCAGAGAAGGAGCTGAACAGGCTGAGCGTTATGAGTCCGGCGGCCGCGGAATACGGCGTCACGCGAAATTATCTCGATTGGCTGCTCGAAATGCCGTGGCAGGTACGCACGGAGGACAGTCTGGACATCAGCCGGGTCAAGGAACAACTGGACAGGGATCATTACGGCCTGGAGACCGTGAAGAACCGCATCCTCGAATTTCTGGCCGTGCGCAAGTTGAAGAACGACATGCGCGGTCCGATTCTCTGCTTTGTCGGTCCACCGGGTGTCGGCAAGACCTCGCTGGGGCGCTCCATCGCCGAGGCGATGGGACGGAAGTACGTGCGTTTCTCTCTTGGCGGCGTTCGTGACGAGGCGGAGATTCGCGGGCATCGTCGCACCTACATCGGTGCGTTACCGGGACGTATCATACAGAGCATCAAGAAGGCGGGCAGCAGTAATCCCGTCCTGGTGCTGGACGAGATCGACAAGGTGGGGATGGATTTCCGCGGCGATCCCACCTCCGCGCTGCTCGAGGTTCTCGACCCCGAACAGAACGTGCATTTCAGCGATCATTATCTCGAAGTACCCTTCGATCTCTCCAACGTCTTGTTCATCGCAACGGCGAATTCACTTGATACCTTACAGCCGGCGTTGCGTGACCGCATGGAAATCATCGAAATCCCGAGCTATATTCTCGACGAAAAGGTGCACATCGCGCGTCGGCACCTGCTTCCAAAGCAACTCGCCGAGCATGGTCTGACAGAGAAGCAGCTCGTCATCGGGGACGATGTGATCCGTGGTGTGATCGATCGCTACACGCGCGAAGCGGGAGTCCGGAATCTCGAGCGCAAGCTCGCCGACCTCTGCCGTGGCGCGGCGCGACGGATTGCGGAGGAGACAGTAAAGAAAGTGACGATCAGGGAAGCTGTGCTACCGGATTACATCACGTCACGCAAATTCTATCCGGAGGTCGCCGAACGCATCTGTTCCCCCGGTATCGCGACAGGACTTGCGTGGACGCCGGTAGGCGGTGATATTCTGTTCATCGAGGCCACCAAGATGAAGGGGAAGGGGCGTTTGACCATCACCGGCCAGGTTCGTGATGTCATGAAGGAAAGCGTACAGGCGGCAATGAGCTACATTTCCGCGAACGCGAAGCAGCTTGGCGTACCTGAAGACTTCCGTGACACGCTTGACATTCACGTACATGTACCGGCTGGCGCGGTGCCCAAGGACGGTCCCTCAGCTGGTGTCACGATGCTTACGGCGCTGACATCTCTTCTGACCGACCGGATCGTGCGAAACGACCTCGGAATGACGGGGGAGATCACCCTTCGCGGTCAGGTCCTGCCGATCGGCGGTGTCAAGGAGAAGGTACTCGCCGCTCATCGGGCAGGGTTGAAGTCCGTGCTCCTACCCAAACGCAACGAAGACGATCTCAAGGAGATTCCCGACAGCGTGAGCAGGGAGATAACCTTCCATCTTGTCGAGAGGATGGACGAAGTGCTCGCCATCGCATTGCAGGAAAAGCGCAGAAACAGGAAATCCACAAAGAAATCCATTGAATCACGCAAAGAAAATTCGTAAATTGAACAGATAATGGAAGACTGTTTAAAATAACGGTGAAGAATGAAAGCAACAGATAAAACCGCGCCCAAGCCCGTTCGGGTGAAGCAGCCCGGCAAGGTGATCGGCATGGTTATCACCGAGTGCCCCATGTGCAAGAACACCATCAGTTTTGACATCCAGACGGCGAAGTATTGTCCCTACTGCAACGCCGAGGTCAGCGTCGATCTCGACAAGGTGGAAGTGTTCGTGCGCGCGGCACGCAATCCCAATCAAAAAGGCGGCCACAAGCGCGTGGCGTAAACGCCGCAGATGTATTCTTTTCTTCGAAAGGCTGGTGTGCGGGATGTACACCAGCCTTTACCATTTCCCCCCTCCGTATCCTTTCCCGATTGTATAACCACACCGGGCAATCCCGGCCTCCCTGTTTGTCTTCAGCACCGTGATCCAGGCGCAGGCAGGACGGAATACAGATTGATCTGAACCAGTAAATCTTTTTCTATTGACAATCGTGGATATTCCCATTACATTCCGTCATACTGGCATCAGTCCTGCGAGGATAAGCAGGCCGCAGCATATTGGCAGAGCTTCTTCGCCCGATATTTCGCACAATGCTCAATTGAATATTTCTTCACCATCTGGAGTGATCATGCACAGCGCAATGAATCCGCTCGTCGTACGGATGAACGTGACATCCATGATGAGGCATTTTTCTCGAGCAATTCGGTGCGGAGAGCTCAGGCAGGGCCTGCTTGTTGTGCTTATGTTTTCCCTTTCCGCACCCCTCTTCGCACAGTATTCCCCCGGGACGTTCGATGCGGAGGTATTCCCATCCTTCTCCTGGAGGATGACTGCACCGCTGTTTCCGGAACGGTATTACCACACAGTGGACGTGCTTCCGGACGGCAGCCTGCTCGTCACGGGCGGTCGTCAGAGCGCCTATGTGATGGCCTCCACGAAACTGTTTCATCCCGAGGCGAACGCCGGTGCCGGAGCATGGGAAGAGGTCTCTCCCCTGTCAATGCCACGGGAACGTCATACATCCACGTATCTGCCGACAGGAGCCGTGGTTGTTACCGGTGGAATCCTGTATAGCCCCCTGGTCAGCGCCGAGATCTATAATCCCACGACGCGGAGCTGGTTGAGCCTTCCGGATATGCAGGATGATCGCTTCGAACATACCGCCACACCGTTGGGCGGTTTGAGAATCCTGGTCATCGGTTCGAAGGAAGTCAATCGTTCCGGTCTGAAAACATGTGAGATTCTTGAACCGCTGGATGTCTTTCGAAAGGATCAGGCTCAGACCGCCGCCCTCTGGCGATGGCGCTATACCGGTTCCCTTACCTTTGGTCGGGGGAAGCATCGCGCTGTGCGTCTCAATGACGGGAGGGTTCTGGTTTCAGGCGGCGTCACCAGTAATTCTCCAACTGCGACCACAGAAATCTGGGATCCAGTGACGGAGCAGTGGAGCATGGCTCCGTCGATGCATTTCAGACGGGATCGGCACACCTTGACGCTGCTGCCGGACGGCAAGGTATTGGCGATTGGTGGGGATGATGGTGGCATGGGTGACGATGGACTCCGTGAACTCCGATCCTGTGAGGTTTTCGACCCGCAGGCAAACGGAGGACAAGGGGAGTGGACGAGGATTGCCTCCATGATTCAGCCCAGAAAAGATCACACCGCGACACTGATCGCTGACCGCTATGTGCTGGTGACAGGTGCGTGGCGGTCGGGACAAGGGGAGTACAGCTGCGAAATTCTGGATCTGATGGAAAATCCATTAACGTGGCGATTTGGCCCCATGATGAACAGTGCGAGATGCAATCACACAGCAACTGTTCTTCCCGATGGTCGGATTTTCATTATCGGTGGCGAGATCCAGGGTTACCAGGGGGCAACCGAAATCAGTGATGTAAGCGATCGAACATTGCGTATCGCTGATCATTCGACTGCGATGCCGGAAACTCTTGTCCTCTCCGCATCCCCGAATCCCTCGGATCAGAATATCTGGCTCCACCTGAGTCTGGCGAAAGCGGCATCAACCCAGGTACAGATCATCGATGTGCTTGGACGCCATGTTCGAACACTCTCCGAAGGCTGGTTGGACAGCGGGGTCTACTCGATCGTGTGGGACAGACGCGATGATCAGAACAAGGTCTGTCCGCCTGGATTGTATCTTGGCGTCGTTACTGTGGAAGGGAGAGTCTGGAACACTCGTCTTATTCTTCGCTGACCACGCGGTTATACATACGAATTCTGAATACCGGGCATTTCGCTCGGTTTTTTTTTATCCCCGGGAAGAGTATGTTTCCATTTCGTTTCCAGTACCGCGGTTCTGTTCCTCCGGATGCGGAAATCACCAATCGGAACCGCCGGAGTACATATCATATCGATGAATCACAGCAGATATTTCCACCATGAACTTTTCAGCGTATTTCAATACACGGGTGTATCAGGAGTGTGTACAGACTCCTTCGCTTGCCTTCGGTGAGAAGCGGGGAATGTATGACGATTCCGTCACCGTTGACATGGAGGATGCCGATTTCAATACTGACCTCAACGACCCGGAAAAAATCCGTCAGCTCGATGAAGAACTGGGGATGTACCGACATGCGCGGCTCGGAGAGATCCTGGAACACCTCGTGTACGATTACCGTGTGCTTCGGCTGGTCTACGATCATCTCACGAATGATGGAACAATGCTTGTCACGGTGCCATTCCTGGGAGAAGCGGACTATCATGTGCGGCTGCATAATCGCTGGAGTATCGAGCAGCTCCTGAAAACGGCAGGATTTTCCGTCACCCGCTATATCCCTCGCAAGGCACAGCGCTTCGACCGCTTCATCGCGTATGTCCGTGGCGCGCTCTCGGTTATCGGCGTCAGGAAGGTGGCGGTCAATGCATTTTTCTATCGGATCAACGATGCACTCCCCTTTCAGCCGAACGGCGGGTTCTTTCTCTGCAAGAAGAGTGTGGCCTATGAACTTTCGGAAGTCAACCGCAATCGGTTTCGTACCCAGGTACGCGTATCCAGGGACTGACAGGTGATCGGTATGCGGGAAACCCGCCTCCATTCCGTGCATGTTTCAATCTGCCAGAAGGTATCATGAAAAGCCGCCCAACTTCGAAAAATCGCCGGAGATCCGTTCCCGCGGCACCCCCCCTCTCCCAGCCGGCCTTCATGGAAAAATACCGCCACGCGATTTTCATCGGTCTGATCGCCGTGCTGCTCGTGGGGTTTTTCCATGAGGCCTTTTTCGAGGGAAAGGTGTTCGCCGTTCCCGACAACATTGCCTCCATCGTACAGGAGGAAGGTTATCTCAAGGAAGCGGATGAGGCCGGCGTCAATGCGTTCTGGAATCCGTACGTCTTTTCAGGTATGCCGACCTGGGGCTCCTCGCTGCCCGGACACGGTCTGTATCTGCATACTTTCCTCGATCCTCTCAAGCCGATGATCATCAACCAGGTGTATGGCTGGGTACAGGCGATCGTCAACATCTTTCCGCTCCCGGAGATGTTCTGGGACATTTTCAACTTCTTCCTGCTCGGCGTCTTTACCTATCTTCTGGGCATACGGAAGAAGTTCGAGCCATGGGTGGCCTTTCTCGTGGCGGTGTCGGTTGTGTTTTCTCTCTACAGTCTGAACTGGATCATGGCGGGACACAATACCAAGATCACCGTGTTCGCCTGGCTGCCCGCCATTCTGCTGATAGTGGATCTGCTCTTCGAGAAACGCACGCTGCTGCGCGTCGCGCTGCTTATCGTGGCGCTGCATTTCACGTTCAATTCCGGCCACGTGCAAATGGTGGTGTACAGCCTCATGGCGGTAGCCTTCTACATGCTGTACCGCTGGTATGCCGGCGCGGAATTCAGGGACGTCGCGCTGGTTTCCGTCCTCGTCGTAGGTGCCGCGGCATTCGCATTTCTGATGCTTTCAGGTCCGTATTTCGCCACATGGGAATACAAGGATTTCTCCATCCGCGGCGCCGGATCCGGCGGCTCGGGGCACACCGCGCCAGGGGGGGGACTCGATTACGACTACGCGACGAACTGGTCCTTCTCGCCGATCGAGGTGATCACCTTTTTCGTGCCGTCCTTTGTCGGTTTCGGGAGCCCGACCTATTACGGCAGCATGATGTTCACCGAATCCCCGATCTATCTCGGCGTGGTGGTGAGCTTTTTCGCTCTGCTCGGCATCCTGCTGAAGCCGAAGGACAAATTCGTTCATCTCTGGATCGCGCTCGGAATTTTCGCCCTGCTCGTTTCCTTCGGCCGGAATTTCAGTCCGATCTACGATCTCCTCTATTACAATCTCCCGTTCTTCAACAATTTTCGCATCCCCTCGATGATTCTGTTCCTCATGGCCCTGTGCACGGGCATGCTCGCTGGTGTGGGACTCACGGAAATTGTGCGCATCGTGCGCGAGCGGAAACGCGGGGAAGGCGATTCTCAGGCGCGGCGGCTGACCAAGATGATCTGGGTACCCGTCGCCGTTGCTGCGGCCCTGGTTCTGCTGTTGCTCGTTTCCGAGAGCGGATTCAAGGAGACCATCGCCGGGATGATGGAGAAGAACCAGCCGCAGACCTACGGTGCCATGCAACAGGTGGAGCAGGCGGCACAGATGGGACGGCTCAACGAGGTACCGGAGCAGTGGCGGAGTGTCACACGTGACGGGATCTACGATATGGCGTTGGACGACGCACTGCTCGCGCTGCTTTTCATGGCGCTGGCCGGCGGTGCACTCTGGGCCTTCGTGCGCGGGAAGATGGGGCTGCTGACGCTGCAGGGGGCTCTGCTGCTGCTGATTGTCGTCGACTGGTGGACCGTCGATTCCAAGCCGATGCACATGGTGCCCGTGCGGCAGCAGGAGCAATCCCTCGCACCGACCGACGTCGTCGAATTCCTGCAGAAGGATACCACGGTGTTCCGCATCCTGCCCGCACAGGAGCATTCCGATAACAACTGGTATGCGGCCTTCGGCATCCAGAGCGTCGCGGGTTATCATCCCGCCAAGCTGAAATACTACGACGACATCCGGAACACGCTGTACAATCAGTTCACTTTCCAGAACGGTGAGCATGTGGATGCCGTGAACTGGGAGCTGCTCAGCATGCTGAACACGAAGTACCTCGTCGCGCCACTGGACTGGCGGATTCAGTCGCAATGGCTCCTGCCCATCTATTCCGGCCAGCGAGAGGCGGTGTACGAGAATCGCGCCGTCTTCGACCGCGCATTCTTCGTCGGCAACTACAAGGTGATTCCGGATGACGAGGAGATGTTCAACACGATCTCCGACATGTCGAAGTACGAACCGCTGAAGTATGCCTATCTCAGCGAGGAGCCGCCGGTCGATGTCGCTCCGGTGCCGGACAGTGTTCTTAGCGCAGCGAGAGTCAAGCTGGTACATTTCGGGATCAACGGTTTCGCCTATGACGTCCAAACGCCTGCAAACGCCATTCTCAAGATCAGTGAAGTGTACTATCCCAGTGGGTGGACCGCGACGCTGGACGGTGAGCCCATCGACATACTGCGCTGCGATTACACGCTGCGTGCGGTCATGGTTCCGGCCGGCGCGCATCGTTTGGAAATGCACTTCGAACCCCGCTCCTACCAGGCGGGCCTGATCGTTACGACCGTGACCAATTACCTGCTCGCCGCGGTGCTCCTTTTTTACCTCGTGCAGTATATCCGGAAACGGATGCGTACCGGCAAGGATGGGGCAGCCACTGAGCAGGGCGGAGTATAGCAGCCCACGTGAACGTCGTCATATCCGTCGGCGGGCGCTTCCACGCGATCGAACTCGCCGAACAACTCGACAGGCGCGGCTACCTCGAGCGCATCATCACGACCAAGAGCTGGTATGTGCGGGAGCGTTTTTCCGCACGGCGCTGGCGTGCGATTCCGGTGCCCGAGTACCTCGGCGAGTTGGTACGGCGCATCCCGATTTTGCGCCATGCAGGATATTACTCATGGCTGAAAGACAATCTCTTCGATGTGCTTGCCCGCCGGTATATCCCTCCCTGTGATATCTTCCACGTGTGGGGCAATTACGCACTGGCCTCCATCCCCCATGCACGCAAGCACGGTGCCCATATTGTGCTGGAGCGTGGATCCTCCCATCCCTATTACCAGGACGCCATTCTGCGCGAGGAATTCGAGCGCTTCGGTGTGGAGATCGAACGGGCCCATCCGCAGATTATCGAAAAGGGACTGAAGGAAATCGAACTCGTGGACCGGGTGATCATTCCATCGGAATTCGTCTATCGCAGTTTTGTCGCCAACGGCGTACCGGAGGAAAAACTGAGGGTGATTCCCTATGGATTCAACCCGGATCATTTCCGAAGGGGTGAAAAAACGGACGACGTGTTTCGTGTCCTTTTTGTGGGGAACATCGGCATACAGAAGGGCGTCCATTATCTGCTCGATGCGTGGGAGCGGTTGGCGCTTCCGAATGCCGAGCTGGTGTTCGTCGGCAAGGTGGAAGACGGTATGCGTCCACTGCTCGAAAAACACGCCGCACGCATCACACTGCGTGGACACGTGCGGCACGAGGACCTGCACCGCGCCTATGCGCAGGCGTCGGTGTTTGTTCTGCCCTCGCTGCAGGAGGGATCCGCGCTGGTCACATATGAGGCCATGGCCTGCGGCCTGCCACTGCTTGTTTCCGAGAACACCGGCAGCGTCGCACGCGACGGCGAGCACGGATTTGTCATTCCCATCCGCAGCGCAGACGCCATTGCGGAGAAGCTGCAGTGGCTCTTTGAGCACCCGGAGGAACTGAAAGCAATGGGGGTGGGGGCACACGCGCATGTGCAGCAGTTCACCTGGGACCGCTACGCGCGTTCAGTGATCGAGGTGTATCGCGAACTGCTCGGGACAGGGGAGTTATACGCATGAGTATCGCACGACGGGCTTTTGTGGGCGCTCTCTGGGCCAGCGGTGCAAATTATCTGAGCCAGGGAGTGGGCTTCATTTCCGTGGCAATTCTCGGCCGTCTGCTGCTGGAAGAGGATTTTGGGTTGCTCGGCACGGCAAATGCCATTATTCAGTTCACATTCATCCTCTCGGCTTTCTCCCTGAACCTATCCATTATCCAGAGTCAGGAAGAGCATGAACATCTCTTCGGGACCGCATTCGTTCTTAATATCGGGCTGAGCCTTGTGTCCCTGATCCTGACCGGAATCTCAGTCCTGGTATATCAGCTGTTCCGTGATCTGTCGCACCTGGAAATGGCGGTGGTGTTCTCTCTGGCAATTGCGAACGTATTCAATTTATTCGGGCAGCTGTTCGATGCCATCCTGCAGCGAAAGCTCGAATTCAAAAAGACCTCCTCGATCGCGTTTCTCATGAACCTGGGAAATCCGTTCGTTGCTGTCCTGCTCGCATTTCTTGGTGCGGGGGTCTGGAGTCTTGTAGCAGGGCAGGTGGCTGCAGGCATGATTTTCATGATGGGTGGATATCTGTTCGCCGGATGGCGGGTGAACCTCGCATTCAGCTGGAGTACCGCGAAATGGTTCTTTCAGATTGGGAAGAGCTTTCTTGGTAGTCGATCACTCGAGGTTGTGTACACGGAGTTGGATCGACTGGTCATCAAGTCGATGAACAGCTATGTACAGGTGGGTATTTATGACCGGGCTGTGATGGCATCACGCTATCCTGCTCGTGTTGTCACACCCGCGATCATCAATGTTGCGTTTCCGGTGTATTCACGTCTCAAGCAGGATACGCAACAGCTTTCCGAGGCCTATGCTCTGGTGAATTACTTTCTCGTCCGGGTTCTGCTGCCATTCGGATTGATTTTTTCTCTTATTCCTGATTATTTCATGGTCGCTGTTCTGGGAGAGAAGTGGATACACTCGGCAGCGGTTCTTCGCGTTCTTTCATTCTATGCGGTTCTGCATCCGATGGTGGAGAATTATCGAGTCCTTCTGTATTCTCTTGGAAAGCCCGAGGAAGTTGCAAAAGTGCGACTCATCCAGATCCTGTTTTTTATTCCGGTTCTGGTTGCATTTGTTTCCTTCTTCGGGATCATTGGTGCTGCGTGGGCCCTGCTTCTCAGCATACTGATTACCTATGTGATTTTTGCTATCCGAACGGCAAAAGACGTTGAAGCCGGAGTGACGAGAGAGCTGGTCATTCCGGTACTCGTCACCATCCTGACTGCTGCTGCATTCATCTTATTGCCACTGCCGATTCTTGAGAACCGGATTCTGGGCTTGCTGCTGTATTCTGTAATCGTAGTGGCAATTTTCCTATTTTTGGACGTGCTCTTCGAAGGGAAAACCCTCATGCGTCATCTTCGTTATTTTCGAGGGTTACTTCGCTCATCGGAAGAGCAGGACTCGACGGAAAATCATTCATGAAACTCCTCCTTGTCTGCGAATACTGGTACGGTACGGGCGGGTGGTCCTACAGGGGCTATCTCGAGCAGCTCGGTTGCGAGGTGCGCGTGTTCGATTTTCGCAAGCCGTATTTCACTGCCGGTAGCTCCGTGCCTGTCGTCTCAGCGGCGACACGTCGCATCAACAGGCGGATGATGAATGCGGCTTTCGTTCAGGCCGTCGCGGATTTTCGTCCAGATGTGGTGTTTTTTCTGAAGGGGGAGACCATATATGCGTCCGCCATCAGGGAAGTGAAGGAAAAATATCGCCCGCTCCTTCTGCAGTGGTATCCCGATGGCCCGTTCAACCTGGAGAACCGTAACGCCACGCGCGACAGTATCGCCAGCATTCCGCTGTTCGACATTTACTACATCTATGCGAAATCGCTCATCGCGCCACTGCGGGAAGCGGGGGGGCAACGTGTGGAATATCTCCCGTTCTGTTACGATCCGGCCATGCTGCAGCGGCCGGATGTGATCAGTGAGGAAGACCGGGCGAGGTACGCGACGGATGTCGTGTTCGCCGGTACCTGGGAGCCGCTGCGCGAATGGTGGCTGGAAAAGATCACGGAATTCAACCTCTCGGTGTGGGGTAACATGTGGGAACACGTGCCCGAAACGCGACCGCTGCGAAACCACTGGAAAGGCAATGCCGTCTACGGAGAGGAAATTTCGAAGTTGTTTGCCGTGTCCAAAATCCACCTGAATTTCCTGCGGGATCAGAACAGGGATTCCCATAATGTCCGTACGCTCGAGATTCCCGGTTACGGTGGTTTTCTGCTCACTCAGCGTTCGCAGGAGCAGGCATCCGATTTGTACGTGGAAGGAAAAGAGATCGCCTGTTTCGAATCGGTCGAAGAGCTGAAAGAACAGATCCGCTATTTTCTCGATCACGAAGAAGAGCGCCTGGCCATTGCCCGCGCGGGACACGAACGCGCGGAACGGGAACATCAGGCCATCCACAGACTGCGCCGCGTCGTCGACGACGCACGGGCGCTTCTCGGAGCATAGCGATGAAGATTCTGTTGCTGACATCCGATTTTCTCCCCAATGTCGGAGGCATGGCGACCCATGCGCTCGAGCTGGCCCGCGCGCACGTACGCAACGGACATCAGGTGCATCTCGTGCATCCGGTGTACGGCGCGGGAAGCGAAACCGTCGAGGAGATGGAAGGCTTCACCGTCCACAAGCTCTTCGTTGATCGGGAAACGCCGCGCATCAAGCACCTTGTGTATATCAGGAAAGTCCGGCGCCATATTCTGCGACTCCTGGCGGAGCCGGGATTCGACGTTCTGCACTGGCACGATCTGACACCCAACTGCTGGACGACGTGGACGCTGCGGAAACATATTCCCCTGGTGTGGACGAATCACACGTCCAATTATCTGGAGATGTACGAGACGCCGGCCGGCCGCCGCAGGATACGGCTTTTCCTCGGGCATGCGGATGCGGTGATCAGTCCCAGCCGTGAGCTGTACGAGAAATCCGCCGCAACAGGCATCGCTCCCGCGCGGAATGTGTACATCCCGAACGGAGTGGATGCGGAAAGATTTCATCCCGGAAACAGCTTCGGTGTCATCGACAAGGATTACGGTCTCGATCCCGCGCGGCCGATCGTCATCTGTCCCCGCCGACTCGAGCCGAAAAACGGCGTCGAGTACTTCATCCGTTCCATCCCGCTTGTCCGCAAGGAAATCCCGGATGTGCAGTTCCTCATCGTAGGAGGCGGATTCCCGGAAGAACGGCGCCGCTTCGAGCAGATGCTGAAGGAAGCGGGAGAGGTGCGCGGCGTCTTCTTCACCGGCAATGTTCCCAACACCAGCATGCCGCGCTTCTATGCGCTGGCCACGGTCGCGGTACTTCCGTCGCTGATGGAGGCGACCAGCATCTCCGGTCTCGAAGCCATGGCGAGCGGTCTTCCCCTGGTGGGGACACGCGTCGGCGGCATTCCCGAAATCATCGAGGACGGTGCGAGCGGCATACTCATCGATCCGCGTAGCCCGGAACAGCTCGCGGAACAGTTTATCAGATTGTTACGATCTGACGAACTACGAAAAACGCTCGGTGCGGGAGCACGCCGGCGGGTGGAACGGGAGTTTGCGTGGCCGGAGATCGCCCGTCGCACCGTCGAGGTGTACGAACGAGCCATCGCGGCACATCAGTAACGCGGGCATGCCCCGCGCATCGGGTGCGGAACGTACCCGTCACATGCTTCGTGTCGCTCGCACCTCCATCGGCGGCACCCGCAGCACTACAGGATCCGACACGCAGCAGAGAGCATCAGTGAACATCCTCGTCATCAGCCATACCTACATCACGCGCGTGGGACGTGAAAAGTGGCGCGAACTCGTGCGTCTGTTCGATGTGAATCTCCGCATCATCGTTCCGACCGTCTGGAAGGATTATCTCTTCACGATCCGGGCGGAGGACCATGCGGACGACGAACTCGATGTTCGCGCACTCCCCGTCTGGTTCAGCGGCAAGGAGGCCGCGCATGTCTATCGCTCGGGCGATCTCGGTATGCATTCGTTCAATCCCGACATCCTGCACGTGGAGGAGGGCACCGATGCATTTTCCTACTTCCAGGCGCTCACGTACCGTCGCCTGTTCGCTCCGCAGGCGAAAACGCTGTTTTTCACCTGGATGAATTTCGAAAAATCGCTGCATTTTCCGTTCACGTTTTTCGAGCGTTTCAACCTGCTTCGGAGCGACGCTGCCATCTGTGGGAACAGCGATGCGCAGGACATCCTTCGGAAGAAGGGATACGACAAGCCGATCCATGTCATGCCGCTGCTCGGTCTCGATCCGGAGCTGTTCCGCAAGCGGGATGCATCCGCACTGCGGGAGCAATTGGGACTGCGCGGTACGGTAATCGGTTTCATCGGACGCTTCGTCCCGGAGAAGGGAGTGATGCATCTGCTGGAAGCGGCCGCGAAGCTGAATGGGGATGTTTCATTGCTGCTCATCGGCGGCGGCGAGCTGGAGGCAGACCTCCGCCGGCGATCGATCGAATTGGGTCTGGCGGACCGTGTGCGCTTTTGTATCTCCATACCGCACAGCGAGGTGCCACGGCATATCAACGCCATGGACCTCCTTGTGCTGCCCTCCTATACCGTGCCGCACTGGAAGGAGCAGTTCGGTCAGGTGCTCGTCCAGGCCATGGCCTCCGAAGTCCCCGTGCTCGGCTCGACGCATGCGGAGATCCCGCGGGTGATCGGTGATGCCGGATTCACATTCGGGGAGAGGAAATGGGAAGAGCTGCGGGCACAGCTGCAGTTGCTGATCGACCGGCCGGAACTGCGGGATGAATATGCTTCCCGCGGCAGAGAACGGGTTCTCGCGGAATACACCAACACGCGTATCGCCGAACGCACGATGGAGGTGTACCGGGGATTGTCGGTGTGAATGTGATGGTTCCATGCGCAGGAGGGATTCACAGGGCGGATTCGTCGTAGGGCGGATTCGTCGTAGGGCGGATTCGTCGTAGGGCGGATTCATGAATCCGCCCTACGAATCCACCGGACGAATGCTCCCTGCGCATGGAACCGGACCTTCCGGTTTGGTTTTCCTCCGGGGCGGGGGTAATTTTGCAAATGGCAGGGATTGTTTCGCGGATCGCCGCCCCTCCTGGACTACCCCCCCAACGCTAACCGAGTGATCGAATCATGTCATTCCTATCAAAACTTATCGCTGCAAGCATCCCGATTGTCCCCAAGCCGATCGTCGGATATTTCGCCCGGCCGTACATCGCGGGGGACACGCTCGCGGACGGCATTCGTGTCGTGAAGGATCTGAACGCCAAGGGTATCATGGCCACCATGGACGTTCTGGGCGAGAGTGTGAACTCCCGCGAAGAGGCGCTCGACATGCGCCGGCAATGTGAGGAAGTGCTGCACGCCATCAACGAACATGGGCTCGATTCCAATCTCTCCATCAAACCCACACAGTTGGGTCTCGCCATGGATACGCCCTTTTTCGAAGACAATATCCGTGTCCTGCTCGACATAGCTCGCGGGTACGACAACTTCGTACGCCTCGACATGGAGGACCACCCGTACACCGACGACACACTCATGATGTACAAACGGCTCCGACGGGATTACAACGGGCATGTCGGCGTGGTGCTGCAGGCATACCTCCATCGTACAGAGAACGATCTGCGTGATCTCATCGCGGACGGCAAGACAAATATTCGTCTGTGCAAAGGCATTTACGTCGAACCGAAAGCGATCGCCTTTCGCGACCGGAAGGAAGTACAGGGCAATTTCAATGCACTGATCGACCTGGGATTCGACGAGAACGTGTACATGGGTATCGCGACACATGATGATGTGCTGATCGAGCATGCGCTGGCGCGCATCACCGAGCTGGGGATGCAGCGCGAGCAGTACGAGTTCCAGATGCTGCTGGGTGTGCGGCCGAACCGTCGTGACGAGATTGTTGCGCAGGGTCATCGCATGCGCGTCTATGTTCCGTTCGGCGACCAGTGGTATGCGTATTCCACACGTCGTCTGAAGGAGAATCCGTCGATGGCAATGCATATCATCAAGGCGATTCTCGGTTTCGGGAAATAGCGACGCTGTGCGGTATCCGTTCACACCTGTGCTGTGGCCGGTGCTCTTCATGACCGTACTGGTCGTGGGGTGCGACCGGCCTTCGCATGAACATGCTGGCGGCGATTTTACGGTGACGGACGACCTCGGACGCACAGTGCGTCTCGACAGCGTCCCGCAGCGTATCGTCAGTCTCGCTCCGAGTCTGACGGAGGCGCTGTTCGCGGTCGGAGCAGGTGAGCAGGTCGTCGGTGTGACCCGGTCATGCAATTTTCCGGAAGACGTGCGCACGCTGCCTGTCGTCGGAGATATTCTTCATCCCGACATCGAACGGGTTCTGGAACTGCGACCGGACCTCGTTCTTCTTTCGGTCGAAGGGAATACGCAGAAAAGTTTCGCCGCGCTCGAGCGCGTGGGACTGCGTCTGTTCGTGTCGAATCCCCGTTCCCTCGAGGGTGTCTGCACGTCGCTGCTGGATCTGGGGCGCATCACAGGACATACCGATCGTGCGCATGTTTTTGTCGATTCACTGCGAAGGATGCGGGAAGCACTTCGTGCCCAAGCGTTCATCCACCAATCCGGTGTTCTGCTGCTGATCTCGTCGCAGCCACTGATGGCGGCGGGGGAGAGCACGTTTCTGAACGAAATCATTGCGCTTGCAGGCGGCCGAAACTGTGCCGCGGGGATTCCGGGACATTATCCCACACTGAACCGGGAGACGGTTCTGGAAATGAATCCCGACATGCTCGTTTTTCCTGATGATCTGCATGTTCGGCGGGAAACCCTTCTCGAACGATACCCGGAGTGGATTCACGTGCGCGCTGTACAGGCGGGCTGTGTCCATGCCCTCGATGCGGACATTCTGCTGCGTCCCGGACCGCGTGTCTTCCTCGCCGCTCAGCAACTCCGGGAACTCTTGCGCGCCGCTGGGCAGGATTCCTGAGAAATACGGAACGCGGTCCAAAAACCGCGTTCCGTAATGACATCGAGACACGGGTGTGTCCTACGCCGGTGACTGCGCCTTCTCTTTCGCCAGTCCTTTCAGATCGATCATTCCGAGAAGGTCGCGCGCGGCGTCTTCTGGGAGATTTCGTGTCTTGACGGAGACGATGTAGCGATCGCCAACAAGCACTGTCACCTCTGCGTTCTGTGATTCCGCTGTCCACTTCTCGATGGCAGGGTAATCTCCGATGTCCGTCGTCCGTTCATACCCGCGGGAACTCTCCTTGTTGTAATTCATTTTCCACATCATGCGGAAAGAGGAGTACAGCATCGGAATATAAGCGTAATCAAAAATCTCGACCTCGGCATGTGCGTTGTCCGGACCGCGGTAATTCACGGAGGCCTGAGAGTAGTTCCATGATCCCATGGTCATGGATTCGCCTTCAGGATCCTGTCGCTCCATGTCACCGAAGTCCCCCGGAAGGTAGTTCATCAGAACCTTGAAACTGACGGCCGGTTGCGGCTCGCTTTCCCCGGTCGCACCGGTGGCCATTTCTTCGGCGCTTTTTCCCATTTCCTGGGCGGCCTTGCCCATCTGTTCGGCGGCTTCGGTGAGTTTGTCGAGTTCGCTTTTCTGCTCCCCGCCGCCGCAAGCCGTGATGATCGCGGTCATCAGGAGGCAGCAGGCAATCAGTGGATAGAGAGATGTCCTCATTGTATTCTCCGATAATGGTAAAGTTGCACGAGCTGGTATGGTACGGAATGCAGAAAGGTACATTCCCAGGGAATGCGGTGCAAGAGGACGGCAGATGCGCGATTGTGTGCGGGGATCGGAGAGCGGAGAGCGGGGAGCGGAGAGCGGAGAGCGGGGAGCGGGGAGC
>JAFGKR010000287.1 GCA_016928515.1 Bacteroidota bacterium
GGCGTCGCGAAAGCAATACCGAGCGCCGTGATCGCCAGTTCCGTCCACAGCGGCAGGAAGCCGGGATACGAGAGTCCCCACAGGCGCTCATCGGGAAACTGCGATGCGATGAGCCGCAGCACGGCCAGCGCCCCGAAAGCCATCCCGGCTGTCCGCATTATCGGGACCGACGGCAGCGCGACGGACGATGGAGTCTTCTGATTCCGTGCCTGGGCGCGAGGGGAGGATGATTTGCCGGTCTGTGAACGTCGGGCCGTTTTCTTCGCCATGGAAATGCTTTCAACCCTTCTCGGGGAAATGGACTACGCTCGAAAGAAACTACGCCATAATGCGCCGCGGATCAATTCCCGGTTGCAGGGCGGTTCGGGAGAATGGTCAGCGCAGATATTGCACCGGCAGCGCACGCATCCCTTCGTCGGACAGAATCCTGAGGTAATAGATCCCGGGCGCGAGATGCCGCGGGGTCCAGTGCAGGACGCCGCTGCCTGCATCGAGATGGGAGTTGTCCCATGCATGAACCGGCCGGCCGAGCCGGTCATGGACCGTGATGCGCCGGGGACGCGATCCTGTTGAAGGGAATTTCACCTCGAGCGTCTGACGGAAGGGATTCGGGAACAGGTCCGCGTCCGGTGCTGCGGTGCGTGGCGGGACGATCTGACTGTACGACGGTATGGAATACATCATGGTCTCCAGTGATGCATCACCGCCACCCACGATGAAGCGGTCATAAAACAGCGTGAGCTCTTCCACGTCGACAGGCCAGCCGCTGAGGTCCCACTGACAGTAGTAAATCCCCAGGTTGGTGTAGGGCGGATCGGTGTCGTTGAAGCCCGTCGGTCCGGAGTAATCGAAGACCAGTTCGCCGCCGGGATGCCCTCCGTCCTTGATCCAGCCGCGGAACGTTCCCGACCCGCCGCTCCTGAAATCCCATATGGCATTCAGCACCCAGTGCGTCCATTCTCCGCGCCGGACGGTGGGACCGCGCCGGGCGGGAGTCCCCGATTCCATCCAAGGAATATTCAGCGGTGTGGTCGTGCTGTTCCCCTGGTCGTACCGGTTCGCGGAGAAGCGGATCTGTCCGCCCCAGGTGCCGTCGGATTCGAATCCCAGCATGAACGGCGGGGAGCGCATGTCCTCCGGCTGCCGGCTGCCGGTCGCGGAATCAACGTCCGACGATCCGTGAAACTGGAAGACGATGTGATATGCCAATCCGGGCGTCAGGTAATCCTCCGGGACGAAGATGCTGAACGCGTACCAGCGCTCCTGTCCGTAGGCGGTCCAGTCGTAGCGGTGCTGTTTGATCTCCGCGCGCCGGCCCGGATCGGAGGTGTCGTACGCCCTGCGCGGGAACACCACCGTGAACGCGGAGGCGTTCGCAGCGGGGAAGCTGCCGGGAAGATACCGTTCCCCGCTGATGCCGTGCAGCTTGGGCGGCCGCTCGCCGAACGAGATTTCCCAGTCGGCGAGGTCGGAGAAGTCGTCGTGGTAGAGCACGCCTCCCTGCGCACGCAGGGTGGTGATTCCCGAGAGGAGGGAGTGCAGCAGCACGACGGCTGCGACAACGCTCATCCGCATGGTCATTCCTCGCTCCAACCGTGGAACGGCCGCGACATGTTCCAGCGATGAAGGGAGGACTTGATGCGCTCGTTGCGCTTCACGGCAGACCTGCAGCAGTGACATGAGTCTCTATCGTTGTTGCAGCAAAGGCGGTTCTTCATCCGGGAACACGGCGAATTCTTTCAGGGTGTCCGTTTCTCCGCCGTGCGAATACAGCCACTTCTCGCCTGAGGAAGCGATCGCCCCGCCGATCAAGCCACCAGTGAGTCCTGAAAGTCCGGTAATGAGGCCGACATACAGGACGTTTACCAAGTTCCCGAATCCTTCCAGGAGATCCTCTCCGGGACTCTCATCATCCGTGTCGTACCATTCCACCGAGAGCGCACTGATCACGAGACCCGCAGCTCCGGCGATCGCGAAACCGGTAAGGAATCCGTCCCAGAATTCCGCGCCGCTTTCCACCGTGACAAGGGAGATACTTTCCAGAGGAATACGCGAAATCCCTGCCGTATCCTGGAGAACGGCGTAGGTCTCGGTACTGCCGCTATAGATCATGAGGCAGCTGTCCCGCACGCTGAGGAGCTGTGCCGCCTTCGACGTGCCGTCCCGGAAATGGAACTCGAGCGCGGTGTGCTGTGCTGCAAGCCGCGGGACGATGCCTGACAGCAGGAGGATCATGAGAACGGCTGTCAGGATGATCGGATGGCATTTCGACACTGCTTCCTCGCAGCGGGTGAAAGGGTGCGGCATGGATTCCCGTCCTGCTGTAGTTTTTCGGATCGGATTCTGCGAGATATCTGTCGCGTGCGGTAAATGTATATCTCGCCCGCCGGTTTGTCAAACGATACCGTCCCTCGCAAAATGGGTATGAACTCCCATTGCGGGTCTTTCCGGACAGGGGTACAATTGAGCAGGTCGCAGCAACTCAACAGTCAGCTCATCCAGTTCGAGGAGGACTTCCCCATGAAACGCGCAGGTATGACGGTCTTGACGGTATTCCTTGTTTTCATGCTCACACAGTCGGCGCAGTCGCAGAACCTGCGTATGGTCGCAGACATCAACGCCGCGAACACGCTGAACGAATTGGTGGTGTCGGGACGTACAGTATTCAACGGAAAGATCCATTTCATTGGAAACGACGGCAGCAGAAAGACAATGTACACACTGGACGGCGGCGGAGCGTCGATGCTGCTGAGTCAGCTTGACTATGTCAGTGACGTATACAACACCGGCAGTCTGATGATGTTCTGGGCGGACGACGGGAAATTCGGGCCCGAACCCTGGCGCAGCGATGGAACGGTCAGCGGCTCCTTCCTCCTGAAGAATCTGAATACCACTCCCGCGAAGAAGCAGATATCACGATCATACCTCAACGGTGGATACGAGACGATCGGAAGCATGACGTACATCGGAGCCTTGGAATCCACCATAGTCACGACCACCGGTCTTGTCATGGATTTCGGTCTCTACCAGACCGACGGAACGGCAACGGGAACCGTAGAAATCTACGATGACCTCGACGTGCAGAAAATGATCGCGCTTGATGGAAATCTTATTATCGATGCACTCGATAATCTCAACACCGGTGGGTACGGACGTGAGCTGTTCATCTTCGACGGCGGCAGCACGGTCCCGATTGGCACCATGACAGCGGGGCAATGGGGTGCCGAGGATGACAATCCCTACACGCAATGGTATTCGAGACATATCTACGCGATCCATGAACCGATCACAGCCGCGCATTGTGCATTCTTCAATACGCGCGCGGAATTCGAGGGAAATGAGCTCTGGTGCACCGACGGCAGTGGTCTGCGGCAGGTGACGGGACTTTCCAACGGAGCGCATTCCACCTATCCCGTGTTCATGACGCAAGTGGATGGCGTGTTGTACTTCGTGGGTCTCGACGTGAACAACGATTCGGAACTCTGGAGCTTTCCACTGACCGATCCCATGAACAGCGGTATCGCCGTCGTCGTGGCGAATATCAATCCGACGGGCAGTTCCGAACCCGCATGGCTCACGGCATACAACGGGGAATTGTATTTCAGCGCATACACGGAGCCGACCGGACGCGAGCTGTACCGTTTTGACGGCACCGCCGTCCATCTCGTTGCCGATATTGCACCCGGCTCCGCCAGTTCGCATCCGAACTACGATCCGACAGATTGGAGGCCCGTGTTCTCCGAGCTGCGGGATTACGGCACACCCGGCAGGTTCTCCATGACGGAATACAATGGAAAGCTCTACTTTGCGGCCAACGACGGCATTGACGGAATCGAACTGTGGAGTCACGACGCAGCAACGAATACGACCACCCGCGTATGGGATATCAACGCGGGGTCAGGTAATTCCGATCCGCATTTTCTCACCGTGTATAACGACAGGCTGTATTTCACGGCGTACACACCGCAGTACGGACGGGCGTGGTACGAGTACGATCCCGGCGGCAGCAGCGTCAACCAACCGCCGGTGGCGATGGCGTCGGCACCTTCCATCTCGGGACTGACCGTGCAGTTCAGTTCGTCGGGCTCCTACGATCCCAACGGCAGCATCACGGGCTATGCCTGGGACTTCGGTGACGGCACCGGGTCGTCCGGGCAGGCAAATCCCTCGTGCACGTACGCCGCTGCGGGAACATACACGGCCACGCTGACCGTGACCGACAACGGCAACGCGACGGGCACGGATAATGTAACCGTCACGGTGAGTGTCACCCAGACCGGTGCCATGTACATCGCGTCCCAGGTCGTCACACGAGTTTCGCTGCCCGGCAACAAGATCGCGGCGGAGGACGTCGTCGTCATCAGGGAATATCCCGGCGGACAGCCGGTGGAGGGAGCGGTCGTGACCGCATCCTATTACTCCGCCACGACGGGCACGGTCTCCGGCACGACCGACGCGAACGGCGAAGTCACGCTGACCTCGGTGTGGGATCGCAATCCCGTCGGTACCTGGTGCTTCAACGTCACCGGTGTTCAAAAAACCGGTTTCACTTACGATTATGCGAACAACGCTGTTCCGACTGAAGCCTGCGAAGGTGTACCGAAACAGAGCCTGCAGCCTCCTCGCTACAGCGAGCCTTCGGCAGCCACTTGCTTCCTGCACCAGAACTACCCGAATCCGTTCGGCTCTGCCGCTGTAAGCAGCAACCAGACAACGATTCAATTTCGACTCGAAGATGACACACATGTTTCGCTGCGTGTATTCAACGCGTTTGGAAAACTGGTACAAACGGTATTCGAGGGCTACGCGAATGCAGGACGATATCTGGTATCGATTCAAGCGGACGATTTACCATCAGGAACGTATTATTGTCGAATGAATACGTCAAATGGTACGAAGTGTATACGCATGCTTCTTCAGAAGTGATTGAGAGCATGAAGGCGAGGTGGTCAACTTTCCAATGAAGAATCGTCCAGTCGAGTGCTTGACATTGATCCGAAGACAGGAGATATTTAAGACATTGCCATCGTATAAGTGGAAACCGTGATTCCGGGATGTCCACACCATATGTGACATCCCGGTCATCCGTCTGTTGCGAGGCAGAAGAGGATGAAAGCAGCATCGCGGACACCGGAGGAGCGTATGTCATGAATGCCAGACTGATTCGAAAAGCCAATGTACTGGTTGTAGTCCTCATGGTGGCATCTGCATGGTGCAATGTCCGCGCTCAGCAGATGAACACTGACAGTCTTTGGAAGGTGCTCCGCTCAGCTGTGCACGATTCCGTCCGCATCAAGGCGTTGAACGGGCTCTCATGGGATCTTTACTGGACTCAGCCTGATAGTGCGTATGTCCTTGCAATGCAAGCGGCAGGGCTGGCACGAAAGTTGGACGACAAACGAGGTCTTTCGTCAGCTCTGAATAATCTTGGATTGGCGTGCTGGAAAAAGAGGCAGTATCCAGAGGCTATGGAATATCACAGGAAAAGCCTGACGATCAGTCAATACCTCGAGGATTCCACTGGTATTGCGCATTCGTTGAACAATATGGGACTTGTATTCGAGGCAAGAGGAGAAAGGAAAGAATCCCTGACATTTTTCGAACGGAGCATAGCTATTCATGAAAGACTCGGGAATCGACACTGGGTCAGAAACGGTTTACGGTTGGTTGCGAGGGTATACAGTGAACTCAACCGCCACAGCGATGCACTGAGAACGTGGCGTCGATGCACCGCGTTGTGTGTTGAAGATGGAGATACGAAAATGGCAGGTTGGGATCAGATCGGGTCAGTTTACAGCTTGATGGCACTTGATTCGCTTGAACAAGCTGAAAGCCTTGCCCTGTGCGCGTTGAAGAGGTTCGGGGAAGTGAGCGATTCAGCGGGAACGTCTGGCGCTCTTGATGTCCTGGGGAATTGTGCAGCGCGTCGAGGAAGATACGGCAGGGCGATGGAGTATCTCCTTCGTGCATTACGTCTGGCGAGAGCTAGCGGCGCGAAAGAAACTGTCGCAAGCAGTCTCCTGAACCTCGGGATGATTCATTACCGTCAGGGAGCTTATAAACGCGCCTCTGAATGTTATAACGAGTCAATAGAGATTTACGAGAAAATTGACGATCTGTACGGTGTGCTGCTTTGCACAAACGCTATTGGGGCGCTGTACAGGGACCAGGGAGATCATGAGAGAGCCCTGGAACACTTTCACGCAGCATACAAAGTTGCTGAACAGCTCAGATACCCTGGTCCGCTTGGGACGTGTTTGATGAACCTTGGTACTATCTACCAAGGATCTGGTAAAAACACGGAAGCATTACGGTTCTACCTGGAGGCCCTCAAGTATTATTCGAGTGCCGATTTTTCCCAGGGTTTGCCGTGGCTTCATATAAACCTTGGTACGCTGTATATAGAGAAGTGCGCGTATCGGAAAGCGCTTAAACACTTTCAGGAGAGCCTTCGTATTTCCAGGAAGAGTGGAATGAGATTGGAGGAGGCCGGGAGCCTGGCGAAAATTGCGGCAGCATATACGAACCTCGGTTCCTACGATACCGCGCTGGTACATTATCAGCAAAGCCTTGAGACATTCCATTTGCTTGGGAGCAAGGCAGGAATGGCAGAGGCGATAAAGGGGATTGGGAATGTCCTGCGAAAAACAGGAAAGTACAGCGATGCTCTGGAGTATTTACAGCGCGCGCTGGATATCGCTCGGATAATGGGTGATATGCATCTGCTTGCGCGTATAATGTGTGATCTTGGTTTTTCATACCATCGTTCGGGGAAATCTGAAACGGCACTCACTCTCATGAAAGAAGCGTTGGAGATCGCGGAAAAGTGCCAGCTGGCTGAGGTCATCACATGCATCCTGAGCCGCAAGCATATGATCCATGCGGAAATGGGTAATTATTTCGAAGCGTACCAATCTCACCGGACGCTTATGATGCACCTGGATACGATGCGCCAAAGCAACGAAAACAGGCAGCTTCAGGAACTCATGCAGAAATATGAAGCCGAACAGCGTGAACACCGAATCGAACTTCTTGAACAGACCAGAAAACTGCAGTCTTTTCAAATCCAGAGCCGCGACGAAGCCCTGCACCGCCGGCAGCTCGAGGCCCGTGAACGACTGCAGCAGATCGAATTGCTCTCACGGGCGTCTGAAATTCAGTTGCTCGAGATGTCGCTGACGGAGGCGAACCTTAGAAGCAGGGAAGCTGAGTCGATGCGCAGACAGCAGAAAATCGAACTGCTGGAAAGGGACCGCTCCCTGCAGGCCGCCGGCCTCGCGCAGGAAACTTCGCTGCGCAACAGCGCGATCGCGGGCGCCGTGCTGATTCTGCTCCTGAGTGCGCTGCTGGTGCGGCATCTCCGGCAGCGGAGGCGCATGTCGGAATTGCGCGCCGTGGCGGCGGAAGTGAAGGCGCATGAGGCAGAGCTGACGTCCCTCCGCGTGATGGCGGAGGCGGAACGCAAGGAAACGGAAATCCAGCGGCTGTTTTCACATCGACTGATCGATTCGCAGGAACAGGAACGCTCACGCATCGCGCGTGACCTGCACGACAGCCTCGGACAGAAACTCGCCGTCATCCGCAGCCGCGCGCAGCTCGCCCTTTCGAATGACGAAACGGCGCAGGATCCGCGCGCGCTCATCAGCGAACTCTCCGATTCGACACACGACATTCTGCAGGAAATCAGAAGTATCTCACATGATCTGCATCCGCCGGTGCTGGATACATTCGGACTTGCCAAGGCGCTGCAGGACATGACGCGTGAACTGGAAGCGGTGTCGGACACGGAGTGGGAACTTGACGTCGACAGTGCCGCCGAGGATCTCGATACGCGCCGGCAGCTCACGTTGTACCGTATCCTTCAGGAGGCGGCGAACAATGTCATCCGTCATGCCGGGGCGCGGCATGCGTGGATTCGGATTTCCGAGCGGGAGTCCCACCTGCATGTCTCCGTCGAAGACGACGGCCACGGTTTCGATGTGGAGGGCGGCAGCGGACAGGGGGGCGGACTGGGACTGCGCAGCATGCGCGAACGGGTGCATATGCTCGGCGGCAACATGACGATTGTCTCTCGGGAGAGAAGCGGGACGAAGCTGCTGATTGAGATGCCGGTCGCCCCGGAAGAACAGCGGGAACATATCGACGGGATACGGCATCCTGAGGAGGTGCGGTCATGACACTGAACGGACAACGCATCAACGTGGTCATCGCCGACGATCATCCCGTCGTGCGAATGGGACTGCGCCAGGTCATCGGGCATGACCCGCGTATCCGCATCCTCGCCGAGGCGGAAAACGGCCGGCAAGCGATGGAAGCCATCTTCCTCCATCAGCCCCACGTGGCCGTGCTCGACATCGAGATGCCCGAAATGAGCGGCATCGACGTCATGCGCCGTTTGCGCAAGGAGGACTGCCAAACACGCATCATCGTCCTGACCATCCACGACAACGAGACAATTTTCGAAAGCGTCGTCGAGCTCGGTGCGCTGGGATACATTCTCAAGGACAGCGCGATGACGGATATTCTCCGAGCCATCCATCGCGTCGCCGCCGGGGAGTACCATATCAGCCCCACCCTGCCGTCAAACAGCAGAACCGGCAGCGTGCTGCTCGACGAACTGCAATCCCGTCTTGCCGTACTGACGCCAAGCGAACGGCGCGTGCTCGATCTCATCGCGCGCAATCACAGCAGCGCCGACATCGCCGAACGACTGCATGTCAGTCCCCGCACGGTAACCCATCACCGCGAAAACATCTGCGCCAAGCTCGACCTGCACGGCAGCCACGCCCTCCTCCGTTTCGCCCTGGAAAACCAGACCCTCATCACACAGCAATCTGCGGAATTGTAGGGGCGAGATTCATCTCGCCCGCTGCAAACGACCGTATCGAGGGACCGTGGTAAATCACGTGCGTTCCAACCGTCCCTCGCTTCGCTCGGGACTACTCGGGATGACGGTTTGTAAAATTCGCACCGACGACCGACGACCAACAGCCAACGGCTCGGCCACCCGCCGAGGAACGACCGTATCGAAGGACGGGCCTGCCGCACCGTAGCCGTGCTTTCAGATCAAGGTGCAGCTTGGAGAATTGTGCGAAATCTCATTGACCAGCGGCGAAGGCGGGCGGCTCGGCTGCCTGCCTCACCGGATCGCGCGGAAGCGTCGGTGTGAAATGTCTGGTTATGCCTGCGCAGTGACCGTGAATTCCGTTCGCAGCTCAGCGTCGGAACTCCCGCCGATCCAGGCATGGAAGTCCCCCGGCTCCGCGGCGAAACGCATGTCCCTGCCGTGAAAGGCCAGGTCGTCGGTGTGCAGGGTGAACGATACCGTCATGGATGCTCCCGGCTGCAGCCGGACACGCTGAAAGCCTTTCAGCTCGCGCACGGGACGCGTGACGCTGCCCACCAGATCACGGACGTAGAGCTGCACCACCTCATCCGCCTCGACACTTCCCTCATTGCTTACCTCCGCACTGATGGTAACGCTGCCGCCGAGCGGAATTTCACCGGCGCTGCAGCGGATATGGTCGTATCGGAAGGTTGCGTAGGAGAGGCCGTAACCGAAGGGGAATAGGGGACTCGCACCGGCATCGAGATGGAAAGACGTCAATCCGAATGAGACCTGTGGTGCGCGCGGCGGGATGTCGTCGATATGCATCACGGATTCCGGCGTCGCGGGTTTCCCCGTGTTCTTGCGGCTGTAGTAGATCGGGATCTGTCCCGTCATGCGGGGAAAGGTGACCGGCAGCTTCCCGGAAGGGGATGCGGCACCGAACAGCAGGTCCGCTATCGCCGGACCGCCCATGCTGCCGGGATGCCACGCGAAGAGCAGCGCGTCCACGTGTTCGATGATATCCCCAAGCGCCAGCGGGCGGCCGGCCATGCACACCAGCACGACGGGCGTGCCCGTCGCCGCGACCGCGCGGATCAGGTCCTCCTGACTGCCGGGCAGACGAATGTCGGCGCGGCAGTGCGCCTCCCCCGAAAGAATGGATTCCTCGCCGAGGAACAGGATGGCGACATCCGATTCCTCGGCCACACGCACCGCTTCGGCGAATCCCTCGCGCGAGCGGCTGCGCGTCGTCGCCATCGCGCGTACATGGCGGATGTGCACATCGTCACCGACGGTATCGGTGATCGCCTGCAGCGGCGTGCGGCTGTGCTGCGGATCGCCGTCGAAAATCCACGTCCCCAGCTGCTCGTAGGGATCGTCGGCAAGAGGACCGATGACGGCCAGCGAGCGCAGCGCCCCGGCTGTCAGTGGCAGAAGGCTGTTCTCATTCTTCAGAAGGACGATGCTCTGCCGCGCCGCCGTTCGCGCCGCGTCGAGATGCTCAGGAGAAGCCGGCGTGGGAAACTCGTCAGAATCGGAGGAAGGACGATCGAACAGTCCGAGCCGCAGCTTCACGCGCAGGATATTGGCGACCATCGCGTCGATGCGATCCATGGGAATCGCGCCCTCGGTGACGAGCGTCGCGAGATGCGCCGCGTAGGTGCCGCTCGCCATTTCCATGTCGCAGCCGGCGGATGCTGCCTCGAAAGCGGATTCCCGGTCGCCGGCCGTCAGACCATGCACGGCAAGCTGCGGCACCGACTCCCAGTCGCTGACGACGAAGCCGTCGAACTTCCATTCCTGTCGGAGGACGCGTTCGAGCAGGAAGGTATTGGCGGTGGCGGGCACGCCGTTCAGGTCACTGAAAGACGTCATCACCGTTGCGGCGCCTGCATCGAGTGCCGCCCTGAAGGGGGGAAGATGGATGTTCCGGAGATCGCCCTCGGGGATGCTGGTGGTGTTGTAGTCCCGTCCCGCCTCGCTCGCGCCATATCCCGCGAAATGCTTCGCACAGGCGGCGATGCTTCCCGCATCGGACAGCGAGGCACCCTGGAAGCCGCGCACCATCGCCGCGCCGAGGATACCGCTCAGCAGCGGATCCTCTCCCAGCGTCTCCGCGACGCGTCCCCATCGCGGATCGCGTCCGATATCCAGCATCGGCGCGAAGGTCCAGTTGATACC
>JAFGKR010000288.1 GCA_016928515.1 Bacteroidota bacterium
ACCGGTCAGCCAGGGACGTACTGCACGCAGGATCTCGTACATCGTTGCTTCGACGTGGGATGATGCCGCATCGAGAAGCTGCTTCGCACCGATCACAGGCAATGTGTTTTCATACGCGAGATCCATCCATGCTGCTGTCGTGGGCGGATCATGCTGCTTGAAACGCTCCAGCACCGATCCGCTCCCATCGATGAGGATGAGATTCGCACGAACGGGAAAGAGGAAGGCGAGCAGATGACGTCCGCTTGCGAGTGCCATGCGGATGATGCGATCCGTCTGCGCGATGCGGACGCTTTCGATTCGATCTCCGAGCGTGTCAGGGAACAGGTCGAGCGAATTCTTCCTTGCCCGCGCAAAATCCGGTTTGAGCAGCAGCCAGGGAAAACGCGGCTCAGTCGAAAATTGCAGCACCTGCGATTCTCCGTGACCCTCGCAGGCAATGACCAGCTCATTTTTCTGCTGCGTGAATATTTCACGGATGACGGCGCCCCGAAGGGCGTCATCGAGCGCTTGTGCGACCGCGCGGTATGTAAGCCAGTTGGTGAACAAGTATCGTGGTGTCAGTGTGAGGGTTTTCCGGACTGTATCAACAGCTTCGGAACGACCAAACCACTTTATCGATTACGCTCGATCAACGATGGCTCGTAGTCTTCCGGTTTCTCGAAGCCGAGGAGATTCAACAGCGTCGCGGCGACGTTCGCGAGTCCGGGTGTGTCAATATTCGCGAGTCGAAATGGCACATCCTTCCGGCTGTCGAGAATACAGAACGGGACGGGATTCAGCGTGTGAGTGGTCTTCGGGATGCGCTCGCCGTTTTTTTCAGTGAACATCTCATCGGCGTTTCCGTGATCCGCGGTGATGACGACCACGCCGTTCAGTTCCCGCACCTTCTCCACGAGACGTCCGACAGACGCGTCCACGGTTTCGATGGCGACGATCGCCGGTTCGAGGCGTCCGCTGTGTCCCACCATATCGCCGTTCGGGAAGTTGATTCTTCCGAATTGATATCCTTCCTCCAGCAGCTCGAGCACGCGCGCGGTGATCTCCTCCGCCTTCATTTTCGGAGCCTTGTCGAACTCGATGCGGTCGGACGGAATTTCCACATAGGTCTCCAGATTCTCATCGATATAACCGGAATTGTTCCCGTTCCAGAAATAGGTGACGTGTCCGAATTTCTGTGTCTCCGAGATCGCGAATGAAGTCACTCCTTCCGCGCAGAGGTACTGTCCGATGGTCCGTTCGATGCTGGGGGGATTGACGAGGTAGCGCTCCGGAATGTGCAGGTCGCCGTCGTACTCCATCATGCCGGCAAAGGTGATGTCGGGGAGGGGACCGCGGTCGAACTCGGAGAATTCCTCCTCGGTCAGCGCGCGGGAAATCTCGATCGCCCGGTCGCCTCTGAAATTGAAGAAGATGACAGAATCCCCGTCCAGTATCCTGCCGACGGGGTCATCGTTTTCCGTGACGACGAAAGAATCGAGATACTGGTCGGTGATTTCCGGATCTTCCGCGTAGTACGTGCGCACCGCCTCGCTCGCACTCCGGAAAAAGCGGCCCTTTCCCAGCACATGCGCATCGTAGCCCTTTTTCACAATGTTCCAGTCGGCGTTGTAGCGATCCATGGTCACATTCATGCGTCCACCGCCTGAAGCGATGCGGTAGTCGACGTTATGCGTGTCGGAAATCTCCGCGAGTCTCTTCTCCAGCGGCTCGAGATAGCGCAAGGCCGATGTTTCATCAACATCCCGGCCGTCGAGCAATGTATGCACGCGGACGCGCGACACGCCATCTTCCACCGCGCGGTCGAGCATTGCGTACAGATGCTTGATATGTGAATGGACGTTGCCGTCGGACAGCAGGCCGATGAAATGGAGAGTTCCCCCGTCGCGATGTTTGGCGGTTATGGATTTCCACAGATCGGTTTCGAAGATGCTGCCGTCGGCGATGGCCCGGTTGACCAGCTTTGCCCCCTGTGCGAAAATGCGTCCCGCACCGAGTGCGTTGTGACCGACTTCGCTGTTGCCCATGTCGTCCTCGGAGGGCAGTCCGACGGCAGGACCATGGGCCTTGAGCTGGGTATACAAACCTTCGGCGAAATACCTGTCGAGGTGCGGCTTACGGGCTTTGAAGACCGCGTTTCCTTCATATTCCCTGCCGATACCGTATCCGTCCATGATGATCAGCAGGAGCGGTCCCTCGGGAGGGGTGTAGTGGTCGAGCTTCTTCAGTGTGAGAATCATGTGACTGTTTTCCTGTAATGCATACAACATTGATGCAATGTAACATTTTCCGCCTCTGCAGCGGAGCGGGGTGATTGGCAAAGCCAACGGACAATGCCTATCTTTACAAAACGCCGCAACAGACGGAAGCGTTCGATGAAAACAGTATGCTTCATGCTCTTTGTCTGCCTGTTCTCCGCACAGGCACAGCAGGTGGGAGATACGGATTTTGTTCCACCGGTCACCGAAAGCGCATTCGTCGACGGGGCGGGGCCGGTCGTGCTGATCGACGAGGCGCACTTCAATTACCATACCGCGAATGGACGATATCGTCCTTTTGCCGAATTCCTGCGTTCGCACGGTTGTACGGTCCTTCCGAATACGCAGCCGCTCTCTCTGCCCGTACTGTCCGCGGCGGATATCTTCGTGATCGCCAACGCTCTGGGAGAGCGCAATGCGCGGGATGAAGCATGGTATCACCCCATCGACAACGCGTTCACGGCGGAGGAAATCGACGACCTGGCCGCCTGGGTCCGTGAAGGGGGATCACTTTTCCTGATCGTGGATCACATGCCCTTTCCCGGGGCGATAGACAGCCTCGCCCTGCGTTTCGGCATTCGTTTCAGCAACGGTTTTGCCTGGTATGAGGGACGATCGGCACGCGGCATGATGTTCACGCGCATGAACGAGACGCTGCGTCCGCACTGGATCACGGACACTCCGCTCGACGGTCACCGTGTGGATTCCGTCGTTACGTTCACCGGTTCGGCATTCCGCATCGAAGGTGACCATCTTCCGCTTCTGGTGTTCGGTGCGCATATCTTCTCTGTTGAACCGGACACGGCCTGGGTGTTCGAGGATCACACTTCGCGCAAGAATGTGGAAGGGTGGCGGCAGGGTGCGGCAATGGACTACGGGAAGGGACGTATCGTGGTCTTCGGTGAAGCCGCCATGTTCAGTGCCCAGGTTGCCGGTGAGAGCCGCATGCCCATCGGACTGAACGCTCCCGAGGGTGCCAAAGCCGCGCCCCTCCTCGTCAACATCATCCGATGGCTTTCCCGGCAGGATGCCGTTTCCAACAAACCGTAGCACACCATCGAAGCATCAAGAGATGGTCACCCTGACCAGCCGGGGAGTTCGCACCTGCGTCCATTTCACATTTTCCGGAATTTCCGGTAATTTTCTCATGAGTTCCGGAGGGACATTCACGTACCGAAGCTTCCTACTATCATCACCATTGACACACATCACTATTGACACAGCAGAAATCCTATGAATCCAGCATCATTCATTGACGACCTGAAAGCCCGCGCAAAAAAACTCAACAAACACATCGTGTATCCGGATGCGACGGACGAGCGCGCGGTCAAGGCGGCCCGTATAGCGACCAACGAAAAACTCGCACGCATTACTCTTGTTGGTGCGGAAGAAGACATTCGCAGCACGGCAGCCTCCGCCGGAGTCAGTCTCGACGGCATCGCCATCGTCGATCCGGCACAGTCCCCGGACATCGAAACATTCGCGGAGATGTATTACGAACTCCGCAAGCACAAGGGCATGACGCCGGAAGAGGCGAAGCAGGCCGTCTCCCATCCGCTTTTCTTCGGCGATTTTCTGGTTCGCACGGGGGCAGCTGACGGCAGTGTCGCTGGATCTCTCTCCACCACGGGTGACGTGATCAAGGCGGGATTGCACTGCATCGGCCTGAAAGAGGGGATCAAGACCGTGTCGAGTCTTTTCATCATGAAATTCCCGGAAAAGATCTGGGCTTTTGCGGACTGTGCCGTTCTACCTCTTCCCGACGCCGCTCAGCTTGCGGATATCACCATTTCCACGGCGGACAACTACCGAGCCCTCACGGAAGAGGAACCGCTCGTCGCCATGTTGTCCTTCTCCACGAAGGGCAGTGCAAAACACGAGCTGATCGACAAGGTCCTCGAGGCCATGGCCATCGTGAAGGATCGCCGACCGGATCTGAAAGTCGATGGCGAGATGCAGTTCGACGCTGCCATCCTTCCCGCGATCGGGAAGAAAAAAGCTCCTGACAGTGAAATCGCGGGCAATGCGAATGTGTTCGTCTTCCCTGATCTGCAGTCGGGCAACATCAGTTACAAAATCGCCGAGCGTCTCGGCGGTGCGGAAGCGCTCGGTCCGATCGTGCAGGGACTCGCACGGCCGGCATATGATCTTTCCCGCGGCTGTTCGGTGAACGACATCGTCATCACCACCGTCTTCAACGCCGTCATGGGCGCGGTGTAATCCTGACATCGTACGGTGCGTACAAAAACGTGTAGGGCGGAGTCATGAATCCGGCCTCGGATTCATGAATCCGCCCTACGTGCGTTTGGGTAAAGTATACGTTTGGAGGGAAGTTTTCTGCCCCCTCCGGGCATTTTCTCGTTATTTCATCACGATCATGCGGCGCGAGAGTACCTTGCCTTCGGCTTCGAGTTTATACACGTAGACGCCTGAGCGGAGTTCGCGTGCATCATATGTCACGGTGTGATTCCCGGCGTCAAGATTGCGCTCGAGGATCGTGGTCACCTCGGAGCCGAGGAGGTCATACACCTTCAGCTGCACGGGACCACGTCGGGTCGTGGAGAATTCGATGGTCGTGCTCGGGTTGAAGGGATTCGGGTAGTTCTGACCCAGCGCGAGCGACGAGGGACGGACAGCGCCTTGTACGCTGGTGATTCCGGTTGCATCGAAGCTGATGTAGTGTCCGGGTTGCGGATCGCTCTGCGTCGTGTACAGGCCGTCCGTCGCGTTGACATACCAGCACAGGGAATAGTGGATCATGTCATTCCGTCCAGAGATGGTATGCATGATGCCCTGCAGCTGACCGTGTGTCAGCGTCAGCACGGGATTCTTGCCGTTATCGTTCGAGGCGATGCGGAATGCACGGGTCAGGCTGATGCTGTCGACGATCACCCATTCATAGCGGATATCATCCGAATATGTATCCGGTTTGAAGCGGGAAACCTGGATGTCCCAGTAGGGATCCGGCGGATTCGGCCGTTCCCAGGTGAAATCCTGTGTTTGAGAAGCACCGTTGAGCGCAAGGATATAATGATCCGCGGGATCGAGCAGGGAAAAGGGATTCGGCTCATGCGAGAGCACCTCGTACGGATCGGTCTGTCCCATGATCGTGGGATCGTCGGCGGCATACGCGATGATAACCTGCGGCTCGATCGGTTTCTCCCGCTCGATGCGGGATGCGATCAGGTAATCCGTCAAGCCCTGGATGAACAGCTCGCCACTGAATATTTCGGCGAGCCCCGGACTCTGCTGGTCGAACTCTCCAGGGAAGCGCGCGGTGAAACGGGTCTTCATCATCTTGTCGGAGTAGTTCAGGAAGCGGTCGCGCGCAACGACCACGATCTCGTACGGGCGCACCAGGTACACACCGTCGTCAGGCGTTGTATGGGATGTCAGATCCACGAGGAAGTTCGTCACTTCGTCGGCGATGAAATCCACGCTCTGGGAAATCTGGTTCAGGAAGGGAAGCGTCGGTGTGACGGCAATGTACACTCCGGTATCGGCCTTTGTGTGCGTCAGGCAGACTTCCGCCATCCCGTCGACAAAAAACGTCTCGGGGATGGACCACTCGTTATCCGAGATCTTCGTCAGCTCGGTCCCGTTGTGGGTAAGGATCGCCCAGGTGTACCCCTCGGGATCAGCGTTCCAGGATTGCATGCTTGTGTCCGTGTTGGCTGTCGAATTCACCAGCGTGAGAGTTACCGGACTGCCGACCTGGTCCCAGCTTCGAATAACGTTGCCGTTGTCGTCTTTCGCGGTCAGTGTGAAGCAGACTTCCTCGCCGACCAAGCGCTGAATATCACCCAGTATTGTGTTCGTCGAAAATTGTACGCCCGCATTTCCAGGCCCCCCCTGGCCGGCCTGGAGCATGGCGACGCACAATGACAGTCCAATGGTCAAAGACAGCAGGTGCCGTGTTTTCATATCTATCGTCCTCCAAGCTGTGTGATTGGTACGGAAATCAAAGTCTTTTTGACGGAACGGTTTTTACCGAATAATTCAATATAATCGCGACCGCAAGGAATGGCAAGGGGAAAACATATTCCGTGGAAGCTGCCCGACTGAAGCGCACCGATTGGCATTGCGTCGGAGCAGGATGTACGATATATTCCCCAATACGGTTTCATAGTGACAAGGGTGATATGCATCGCTTTTTGACCACCTGTCCGTTCCCGGTCCTGTTCGCGGTCGCTGCGCTTTTCGTCTCCACGCTCCCGCTTACCGCGCAAACTCCGACAACGCTCTCCTATGCCCGTGCGGAGAACGGCATCATCGCCGTCCTTGCAGAAGAGAGCACGGGGCAATACCGCATCGAAGCGGCCGACGGGACGCCGCTGCTGTTTCGCAGCGGGAAAGGAGTAACGGGGTACGTGAATATCCATGTGCGGAACAACACGTTCACCAACAATTTGTTACATCGGCCGTCGCTTCCCCCGGGGGAGCGCGCGATGGAACGCATCAACGTCGAGGAGCTGGCCGACCGCGTGCGCATCACGGCTTTCCTGCGTGCGGGGAGTGACAGCCTCCGCTTCATGCAGGATTTGATCCCGTCCATGGATGGCGATTACGCGTACATCAACAGCGTGGTCACGCTGGAAAATCTCTCCCTGCGTCCTGTGACCGCCGGTGCACTGATGATGCTGGATATCATGATCGGCGCACGCGACACGGTGGATCTGATGGTGGATGGCGAATCGATCACCCACGAGAGGGAATGGCGAAGCCCGTCCATACCCGCGGAGTATACGGCCACCGCGGAAGGCAGTCCGTACACGGTGATCGGTCGCCTTCGCAGCAGCACCGCCGACCCACCCGATCATTTCGTGGCGGGCAACTGGCAGTTCAACGGCTATCTCGGTACGGCGGTGTGGAATTACACACCATCCGGTCTGAAAATCATCGACGATGCCGTCCTGTTGCAATGGGATGCGTTGACGCTTCAACGCGGCGAGACGCGCACCGTGCGCACGGATTACGGTGTCACCACCTTCCCCGATGTTGCATTGACCTGCCGCCTGCCGGAGCTCGTTCCTGCGCCGGATTCCTCCTCGTTCAGTCCCTGGCCTATCCCCGCCACCGCGAACGTTCGCAATACGGGCACCACCACGCTGACCGGGATCGACGTCCGGATCACCCTGCCGGCGGAATTGCGTTTCGTCCCGGGAGAGACGGCGGTGAAAACCGTCGCCGGACCCATTCCACCCGGCGGTGACGAGGATGTGACATGGCTGCTGTATGCCGATACGGTGGATGTCCCCACAGCCGTCGAAGTTGATTTCGAAATCGTCGCGCCCGCGGAACTGACGCGTTTCTGCCGCGCAGGGACTGTCATCCCACCGCTGAGCGCAGCCGTGCTGACCGTCGACTGTGGTGACACGATCCGTCTCGGGATGGATCCCGAGGGCGGGGCGTACCTCCCTGACCCGTTTACGATCAGCGCCTTCATCCGGAATCCGGGAAACCGCTCCCTGACGAATCTCATCGCGGAGATCACGCTTCCGCCCGGAGTGGTCCTGGTTTCGGGGAGTACAACCGTTCCCGTCGTCCCCGATCCGCTCCTGCCCGGTGCGGGGACCATCGTGAACTGGACCGTTCGCGGTATCCTCCAGCCCGTTCGTACGGTGGCACCGTATACCATTCGTGTCACCGCTGCTGAGGCACAGGCATTCTGCGAAAATGCGGTCATTCTTCCTCCCTATAATCCGGATCCCTGCATCGAGCCCGGCGTCAATACCGCGGGACAGGCGTTCTGGATGGCCTTCCTTCCCGATGTCGTCGGGACGGGACAGGAGAGCCTCCGCATCTACATCTCCGCGCCGGAGCAGAGCAACGTGACGATACGCAGTACCGAGGACAATTCCGTGCGGACCCTTCAAGTCCCCGCTGGCGGGCTCCGCATGGCGGAACTGCCACGCACGGTGAACGTGCTCAGTCCGGAATACACGACACGCAAAGGCATCGAGATCAGCAGCGATCATCCCGTGCATGTGTTCGCGGGGAATTTCCGTGACCGCCACACAGATGCATTTACCGTGTTGCCCGTCCACGCGCTCGGGACGCGCTACGTGACGGCAGGATACAATTTCCCCGATGCGCATGAACATTTCACCATCGTGGCGACCGAGGATGACACACGCGTCACCATCACTCCCTCTGCCTTCACCTCCACACAGCGGCCCAGCGGACAGCCCTTCGACGTGACTCTGGATGCAGGGGATGTCTACTACGTCAAGGCCTTTCTCGCCGGAAACGGCGGCTCCCTCACCGGCTCCATCGTCGATGCCGACAAACCCGTGGCGGTATTTTCCGGCGCGGAGTCGGGGTGGATTCCCACGCAGGGCGGAACCTCCGGTTTCCTGAATCCTGCCGCCGAGCAGATGATACCGCTTCGTTTCCTCGGTACGGAATATGTTGCCGTGCCGTTCCGCTCCCGCTTCCTCGGTGACACCTATCGCATCGTCGCGACGGAGGATATGACGACGGTGACCGTCGGGAACAAGACTCCCGTCATCTACACCCGCGCGGGGGAGTGGACGGAGGATCTGCTGCACGACCCGACGCTGATCACGGCGGACAAACCCATCATGATTGCGCAGTATGCCAATTCCGCTCTCTGGGATCATCCCACCAGCGAATACGGAGACGGATCCATGCTCGTCCTGGTGCCGACGGACCGCCACATGAGCTGCCATTATTTTCCCGCCGGTACGCTGGTCGCCGATGTCGAAATCATTCCGAACCGGGCAGCCTCGATTCCCGACGGGTCCTGGTTGCAGGTCGATGATACGCCCGCGATCGCCGCTCCGGTATTCACCGCGGAATGCTGGATTCAGTTGAACGGCAACGGCGTCATCGTCTCCCGAACGGCGGACGCGGACGAACGGTGGAAACTGGAATACGAATTCCTGCGCGGTCGACTGGCATTCGTCACGGAGAAGGGCGGCAACAGCACGCGTGCAACGACACCGGACAATTCGCTGTTCCAGGGCATGTGGACGCATGTCGCGCTCGTGGTGAATGGTCCTGCCGGCACGGCGCGCGTGTACATCAACGGCAATGAGGAACTTTCCACGACATTCCCGCCGATGCGCTTCGAGCGCGGCGGGGGACTCGCATGGGCCGGTGTGCACAATGACGCAACACAGTCGCAGCTCTGGTGCACGCTCGACGAATGCCGCTACTGGGGGATGGAACGCACGCCGCAGCAGATCGCCGACGCGATGCATGCGCGCATTCCGGAACTCGCACGGGGCGGTATGCTGGGATACTGGCCTTTCTGCAACGGCTACGACGATGAGACGCTGTTCCGGCATGATCTCGACGCGCGCGGGAGCATCGTGCTGCAGGAGACCTACGGACTTCCGTCCACCCTGAACTGTTCGGATCAGCTGGATTCGAATTTTGTGAATATCGTGGTTCCGGTCGGGGGGGAAGCCGCTGTCACGGTCAACTACACCCCGCTGCCCGCACATACCTTCAGCACACTGGCGGGAAGCAATTTCTCCTGGGCGCGCCTCTGGTTGCCGACCGGAATCAACCGCATCGAGACCAGTGATCCGCGCGGATTGGGTGCCACCAGTTACGGCTTTGCCTATCATGACGCGTACACGACATACACGGGATATCGCGTCAGCACGACGACACGAGCGACGGTTTCTCCCCGACTGCCTGCATCGCCGGTGCTGCACGATCCCTCGCCGCAGCCCGTGCGCGGAGCGGCGCGACTGCGCTTCGATCTTCCCGCACGTTCACAGGCGCGACTCTTCCTGACCGATATGCTCGGGAGGGAATGGCGTGTACTCCACGATGGTGTCCTCGACAGTGGGGGCCATGAGCGGACATTGCATGCCGGAGGATTACCCGCTGGAACCTACCTGCTTCATCTCCGCACGGCGGAAGCATCCGTGGTGCGTCGCATTCTCGTCATACCCTAATCTGCACAGCGTTCGCCATGAGACATATCCGACTGTTCGTTCTCTTCAGCCTGCTCCTTTCGACCGTGGTGTTTCAGCCGGCGGTGGCCCAGTGGCGCGGTGGCCCCGATGCGGTCACGACCGGCGTGGCACCCTACGAAAGCGATATCCTCGCCGCACGTCCGGTACGATATCTCCTGAGCCTCGGCATCGGTGCATCCGCCTTCATGCATTTGGGGTCCTTCGAACCTTCCTGTGACTGTGACTTCAGCGAAGCCGACGGTGTCCGTGCGATGTTTGCCGGATCCTTCCGTGTCCGGTACCCCAAGATCGGCATCGCCTACGGTGTGTTTGTTACCTATTACGACGCCTCCGCGGAATTCACCCGGCAGGAAACACGCACAAGCGTCATCGTCGGCGACGAACCGGACATAGAGGTCGAGTACCGGAATACCTCGAAGGTCACGTATCGCTGGCTCAGCGTCACACCCGAATTCGCCTGGTTTCTTCCGCGTTCGGAATTTTTCCTTCAGGTCGGTGCTGAACTGGGCTTTCCCCTGAAAGCGCGGTACGATCACCGGGAGACCATTCTCACGCCGGGAGTAGTCTACTACGACGGCGGCACGGAGAACGTGCTGCTCGAGGAACAGGATATCCCCGGTGGCGCGGGACTGCGTGTGGCGCTTGCCGGCAGTATCGGCTACGATTTCTATTTTTCCCCGATGATCGGGCTCACCCCACGTATCGGTGCCACGATCCCGTTGACACCGGTGTCATCCGACGATACGGGGTGGACCGTCGTTACAGGACACGCTCTGCTCATGCTCACCCTCAGACTCTGATATCATGAAGAAGTTCCATTCCATCCTGACTCTCATCCCGTTCCTGCTGACCGTCATCGCCTGTACGAGCATGTATGAGGTGGGGGACGATCGGACCGCCGAATTTTCCATCGCACCGGTTGCGGGGGTCAATTCCGCATTCGATGAGGTCGCCCCGAAAGCGACAACACACGGACTGCTCTTCACCTCGAATCGTCCGGTAGACGAAGAAGAGGAGCGAGATGTTCTGTATATCCTTCCGCACGGTGGAGGCGGCCAGGGAGCCGTCCGGGCGGTAACCATGGATAACCCATCCATCAAAACCGGAGCCGTTACATTGTTCCCGGACGGACACAGCGTGCTGTTCGTGCAGTGCTATCGTCCGGATGGGGTCGGCGACTGTGACATGCTCTCCGCACGTCTCACCACCGACGGCGCTGGATTGGAGCGGATCGAACTGCTGCCGGAGCCGTTGAACGATATCGAATGGGATCATCATCCCGCACTCACACCGGACGGAAATACGCTGATCTTCGCATCCGAGCGCTTCGGAGGACGCGGCGGAAGCGATCTCTGGATGTCGACGGAACGGAACGGTGAATGGTCCATACCCGTGAATCTCGGAGCAGTGATCAACACGACGGGAAATGAGATCGCACCGTGCTTTTCCTCCGACGGAAAGACACTCTATTTCGCGTCGGATACGCATCCCGGCATGGGAGGATTCGATCTCTATGTCTCACACCGCGTTGACGGAGGCTGGAGCGCTCCGAATCCCCTGGGCATGCCATTCAACAGCGATGAGGATGATATCTTTTTCGCGGGGGATCTGGCTGCCGATACGGTATATCTTGCGTCGAATCGTGACGGCGGTGAAGGAGGTTTCGACCTGTATCGCGCCGTTCGCCGCGTGATCACGAAAGCACCGGAGCCTGTTCGGGAGAAGCCTCTCGTGTTGCGCATCACGGCGAAGAACGCCTACACCATGCAGACCATCGCGGCGGAGATCAGCGTCACACATACGCAGACCGAAGACGTGATCACCGA
>JAFGKR010000289.1 GCA_016928515.1 Bacteroidota bacterium
CTCTCCACCTTCGATCTCGACGAATTTCTCGACCGATACATCTGGCTGCTCATTCCGCTGCTGGTGATCCTGTATTACTGGTTCAGCACCGGGTCGACGGGTTTTTACCAGGACGACGAAATCGGGCATTACCGCAACATACGGCAGTTCTGGGGTGATCCGTTTTCCATCATGGGAAATCAGCCCAAGCCGGGATGGAAAATCCTGCTCGTCGTGCCGGGCCTCTTCGGCTTCGCGGGCGTCGCGCTCATGCACTGTCTCATCGCGGCGCTCACGGTGGTGATGACATATAAGCTCGGCCGCGCGATGACGATGAAAAACGCATCCGTCGCCGCGCTCTTCCTCGCTGCACAGCCGCTGTTCCTGCAGATCTCCTTCCGATCCTACAGTGAAATCACCGCGGCGCTGTTCCTCGTGCTGTCACTGTACTTTTATTATCGCGAGCAGTGGATATGGGCGGCGATCACGTCCTCCTACATCTTCGCCATCCGTCAGGAGTTCGCCCTCGTCAGCATCGGTCTGGGCGTGATTTTCCTGATGAAGAAGCAGTGGATTCCCTTCGTCCTGCTCGGGTGGACTCCCGTGGCTCTGGCGCTGATCGGCTGGGCGGCGACGGGAAATCCCACCTGGCTGCTCGACGACATGCAGCGCATCGGGCTCGGGGTGGAGGTGCCGCACAAGCCCTTCTGGCATTACTTCGAGACCTACGTGTACATGGTGGGTCCGGTGGTTTACGCGCTGCTCTTTCTCGGATACCTGAAGCATTTCCTTCCCTTCGACCGGGCGAAGGAGCAGATTTCGGAGCGTGGTTTCCTGTTCTTCACCTTCACCATCATGTTCGCGTGGTCGGTGATCTCGGCGTGGGACGTTCCGGATTTCGGCGCGAATCCCGGCCACTGGCGCTACATGCTTTCCATCGCGCCCCTGACGGCTCTCTATGCCGCGATGGGGCTCAACACGCTCTTTGACGCGCGCAACCGCACCGTCGCGCTTTCCCTGCTCGGGATATTCGCGCTGATTGCGATCGCATTTCTTGCGCGTGACACCAACGGGCTGGTACTCGTCGACGAAGCGCGCTACGACCATGTCGCGGTGGCCATCGGTGTGCTGTTGCTGGCGGCGCTGTTCATGGGCGCGCGCATGATGAACGGTTCCGTGCTTGTTGTCCTTCTGCTCGCGGGAGCGGTGGGGTGGACGCTGTACGCAGAGAAGCCGAGGGAGCTGGATACCGAGGCGAGCGTCGTCAAGCAGGCGGCGGAGTGGTATGTCGAGCAGCCGGAGGAATTCCAGTCGCGTCCGTTGTACGGGAACCACGTGCTGTTCCGCTACTTTGCTGACATCGACATCAACGATACGAACCGCGACCGCGGCCTGCACATGGAAACGCTCACCCGGGCGGAGACGGGCTCCGTCATCGTCTGGGACAGCCATTACGGCAACAGCCAGTTCGGCGGCGACGTACCGATGGAGTATTTCCAGGAGAATCCCGAGTACCGCATCCTCCAGCAGTTCGTCGCTCCCGACCGCACCTTCGGCGTGCTCGTCTTCGAAAAGGTCTCACCTGCGGATACGACGCAGTAATAATGAGAAGCAGGTCCGGTATCGCATTGGATTTCCAATATGTTAGCGGTTTCATTTCATTGATTTTCTCAAGGCGGATTCGTAGCTTTCACGTTATATGTCCGAAGAGGTGCCACCTCGTCCCGTGACAGCGAACGCAGCCGGTTGTCCTTCCGCTGCCCATGTATCTCCCGATCCGAGGTTGTATGATTATTCTATCGCGAACCCGCCGACAGGGCATCATGCGCATTCTCGCAATCACGGTATTGGCCGTCCTCGCCGCCGCATGTTCCTCACAGAAAGAAATCACGCGTGACAGGCAAACGGGATCGGATGCGGTCACCGCCGAGGCACTCATGGATACGCTGATCCCGGATCCGACAGATCCCTATCTGCCGCGTCCCGAGCTGGTCATCGATGATCTGCCGGCCATGCCGGAAGTGAATGAAACCGAGCGCGAACCGCTGCTCGATCGTGCCCGGTTGCACATCCTTCTCGCGGGCAAGGCCCTGGAGGGCGGGGATACGGCCACGACCATTGAACAGAGCACTCTGGCATCCGAAAAGATGGACCGCGCGAGCTACCTGCCGGATATCGAGGAAGACGATCGCTACCATGAGCTGCTGAGCCGCCTGCGGCGGATCTACCGCAGCTGTGCTCCGATGATAGAGAATTCCGAAGTGGACGTCCCGATTTCCGCCTTACAATTGCTGGCGGATGAAAGCGTCGAAACCGACAGCGTCGATCTCGCTGTACTTACGTTCAAGGAACCACCGCGAACCGTGATTCCCCTGCCTCTGAACGAGGAGGTCGAAAAGAACATCGTCTACTTCACCACGAAGATGCGGAAGCATTTCGTGAAGTGGCTCGAGCGCTCGGGACGCTATTTCCCCGTCATGCGTCCCATACTCCAGGAGGAGGGCATGCCCGAAGAGATCATCTATCTCACAATGATCGAAAGCGGGGTGAATCCGTTTGCGCGTTCATGGGCTGCGTGCGTGGGACTCTGGCAGTTCCTCAAATCCACCGGTGAGATGTATGGTCTCAAAGGGGATTGGTATGTGGACGAGCGGCGGGACCCGGAGCTTGCCACGCGCGCCGCGGCACGGCATCTGCGCGACCTGTACAATCGATTCAACGACTGGCATCTCGCACTTGCGGCATACAACGCGGGATCCGGTCGTATCAGCCGGGCGATCAGGAAGAGCGGGAAGGAAAATCCATCCTACTGGGAAATCCGGAAGTACCTGCCGCGCGAGACACAGAACTACGTTCCCCGCTACATCGCCGCATCCATCATCGCCCTCGACACGGCCGAGTACGACTTTACCGACATCGCATATCAGAAGCCGCTCGTGGCCGAATCGGTGGCCGTCGACAAGCCCTATCACATCAAGGATCTGGCTACCTGCGTGGGCAGCACGCCGGATGATCTGCAGCAGTACAATCCCACGTTGCTGCAGCCGATCACACCGCCGCGGCCCTTCACACTGCGAATTCCGAAAGGGAGGGCACAGACCTTCGCCTCGAACATCGTCAATGTGCCCGTCCGGAAGACCGAGGAAACGGTCATCGCCGAACACAGGGTGAAGCGCGGGGAGAGCCTGTACCGGCTGGCGAAAAAATACAATGTCACCGTCGGACAGATTGTCCGGCTCAACGAACTGAGCAGTGCGCGACATCTCCGCGTCGGTGAGATCCTTCGTATTCCGAAAAAGGAGGTGGTCGATCCCGGTTCCTATGCCGTGGCGATGGACAATATCAGCAATCCCGACGGCGATGTCGATCCCACGAAGCGCACGAACGGCCGGGTCAGGCGTGCATTGAAGGTGGAGAAGGGAATGACGCTGGGGAGCATCGCCCGCAGTTTTGACGTGACGGTGCATGATCTGATGACATGGAATACCATGGCGTCCGATGACCGGTTGATCGCCGGCAGCACACTGGAGGTGTGGCTCAAGGAGGATCAGGACATCGCCGGATCGCCGTTGTTCGCGGATGCCTCCTCGGGAACGGATGCGATTTCCGTTTCAAGCGCAACCACCGCGTCGTCTGTCTTTTCCACATCCACGGCACCTTCCGTCTCTCCTGCACCTTCCGCATCCGGTACGGGGAGTTCCGTGCGTCGTGAAGCGCCGCAGGCGGAGGCAGACGCCACCGCATCTCCGCTCGAGCACACCGTGAAGCGCGGCGAAACACTCGCCGGGATCTCCGAATCCTTCGGCGTCACCATCAGACAGCTCATGGAATGGAACGGCCTCACATCCTCAAAAATCGTCTCCGGAACCACCCTCCACGTAGGCCGGATTCACGAATCCGACCGTGTGAACGCCGAATCCGGCCGTGGAAATGATGCATCCGGGCGGAAGGCGGAGACGGCGGACGTCTCAAGGGACAAGGATCAACCGCAGGAAACACGTAAACCGTCATCCCCGGTAAACCGGATTCATGAATCCGGCCTTACACCGGACGTAATCCAGGAAAAACCCTCCACACGCCAGGAGAAACCCGTAAAAGACACCGTCCACGTCGTCAGCAAGGGCGAGACGCTGTACCGCATCGCGACGGAGCATGGCGTGACGGTCGAGCAGATTATGCAATGGAACAGCCTGCCGGATCCAGGCATCCAGATCGGTCAGAAGCTGACGATCCGTCGGAGCGGATCGGCAGCAACTCCGACATCCACCACTCCAGCCACAGCGATTCCGAAAACTGCACAGCAGACATCCGCACCTTCCCCGACGGCTCCACAGAAATCCGTGTCTTCTGCGCCGGAAATCCCCTCTGACCAGACGCAGATGTACACCGTAAAGGCGGGCGACAATCTCTACAGCATTTCCCGTGAGTTCGGCATGACAGTGAAAGAGTTGCGAAAGCTCAACGGACTGAAATCGAACGCGATCGGGATCGGACAGCAGCTGAGGGTGGCCGGGAGTGGACAGGCCCCCGAGCAAAAGACCGCAGCGATTGAACCGAAGGGTAGCGCAACCACAGCGGCGAGCAAGGTGGACACCACCATCGTCATCGACGGTAAAACCATCCATATCGCCCGCTACACCGTCCGCAAGGGCGACAATCTGAACACAATTGCGGAGAAGTACGGTGTTACCGTCGCCGATCTGCGCATGTGGAACAAACTGGCGAGTGACAACGTCCGCATCGGGCAGGAGCTGCGTATCCGTGTCGACGGCAATGCGACATCGAAGTCGTCAGCGCCTGCAGCCGTGAAACAGCCTGCGAAGAACAGCGCCGATGCGAAGAACAGCGCCGATGCGAAGAACAGCGCCGATGCGAAGAACAGCGCCGATGCGAAGAACAGCGC
>JAFGKR010000290.1 GCA_016928515.1 Bacteroidota bacterium
CCATCGACGTTCCACCGCGGAGCGGTGGAACGAGCGTTCAACGGCTAACGGCCAACCGCCTCCTGCGTTCATACCGCCGGATAATCTGCTGTGCCAGCGCCTTGATATACAGCGGATGCGCGTTGAGTGCGGGCATGACATGGAAATGCTCGATACCCGCTTCCTCCGCTTCCTTGCGGAGTTCGATGCCGAGTTCGTGCAGTGTCTCGATATGTTCGGTGACAAAAGCGATCGGAATCACCAGCAGGTCGCGTACACCCTGCAGGGCGAGTTCCTTCGTCTTGTTCACGGTATCCGGCTCCAGCCACTTCGCGGGACCCACCTTGCTCTGAAAACTCAGGTGATACGGAAGACTGTCGCTTCGGCGGCGCATTACTTCCTCCATGGTCGCGCGGATCTGATGCGAGTACGGGTCGCCCTGCTTCACAAGACTCACTGGCGTGCCGTGCGCGCTGAACTGCAGCGTCACCTTCGAACGCCGATCCTCGGGAAAACGCTGAAGTCCCTCGTCGATGCGCTGATTGATGGCGTCAATGAGTGCATCCTCCACCGGATACGCCTTCACGCTCTGCACACGGAACACGCGGTTGCCGCGTGCGCGGTGCAGGTCGCGCCAGGTCTTGAAGCAGGAGCCCGTCGTCGTCTTCGAATAATGTGGATACAGCGGCATGAGAAACACGTTCGTGAAGCCGTCCTTCTCCAGGGCCTCCATGGCTTCGTGGATAAAAGGATGCCAGTAGCTGAAACCCACTTCCACGCGCACGCGCATTCCGCCACCGCATTGCGCGCGCAGTCGCTCGGCGAGCGCATCCGCCTGCTCCCGCGACAGCTCGGCGATGGGCGACTTCCCGCCGATCATGGCGTAATTCACCTTCACGATTTCCGAACGCTTTTTCGCGATGAATTTCGCCAACGGCCTGCGCGCGAATTCCACCGGACCAAACGAAATGATTTCCCGATCGAGAAACAGGTTCTCGAGAAAGGGCCGCACGCTTTCCAGCGACGTCGGTCCGCCCATGTTCAGTAAGATCACGCCGAGGTTGTCTATTGCTACTGTGCGCATCAGTTCAGAATGTTGTTACCTATCCGTGAAGTGCAACGTACAAAGTGCGGGGGGTAATCAGATCCGTCTTGTAGGGGCGATCCGCCGGAGGCGGAATCTCGCCCGATTCTGTATAAGTGCAAAGTGCAAAGTGCAAAGGTCTGTTCCGGACTTTGTGCGCTGTCCACCGGGCGAGATTCCGCCTCCGGCGGATCGCCCCTACAGCGATTTCGACAAGCCTCCACGATCATACAGTCTTACTGAATATCGGCTTCTCCATTTGCTTCGGCAGATAGCTGTCGAATGCCATGGCGACGTTGCGGATGACGAGCACGCCCATGCTGTTCGTGCGAATCCGGTCGTCGTCGATCGTGACGATGCCGTCATCCACCAGCTCCTGCAGGCGCTCGTAGGCGTCCGCGAAATAGTTGTCGAAGTCGATATCCCACTTTTTCTCAATGGCGCGCTTGTCCAGCTCGAAATCGCACATCAGCGTCATGATGACGTCGCGGCGCAGCAAGTCGTCGTCGGAGAGCAGATAACCGACGTGTGTCGCCGGACGCCCCGCGTCCATCGCCTCGTAATACTCGGGCAGCGTTTTCAGATTCTGCGCGTACATGCGGTCGAACTGCCCGATACTCGTAATGCCGAAGCCGTAGAGATCCGCGCCGGCATGCGTCGTGTACCCCTGGAAATTCCGGTACAACGTGCGGTTGGCCTGCGCCACAGCCAGCTCGTTGTCGGGTTTGGCGAAATGATCCATTCCCACGTAGCGGTAGCCCGCCGCGTTGAGCATCTCGATCGTGCGCACCGTGATGCGGAGCTTTTCCTCGGGGGTCGGAAGATCATCCGCCTTGATCAGCGCCATGTGCTTTTTCAGCCAGGGAACATGCGCGTAATTGAACACCGCGATACGGTCGGGATCGATGTCGATGATGCGTTCGAGCGTTTCCTCGAAAGTCTCAACGGTCTGAAACGGCAGCCCGTAGATCAGGTCGAGGTTGATGCTTTCGAAGCCGAGATCCCGCGCCCAGTCCAGCACCTCTCGCGTCATGTCCTCGGGCTGGATGCGGTTGACCGCCTGCTGCACGCGCGGATTGAAATCCTGCACGCCCATGGACACGCGGTTGAAGCCGCCTTCCTTCAGCGCCACGAGATGATCGCGCGTCATTTCCCGCGGATCGATTTCCACCCCGGCCTCGATGTCCTCCGCGAAGGGGAAGAGCTTCTGCGTGTATCCCGCGAGGTCGCGGATCTCGTCGGGATGCAGGTACGTCGGCGTGCCGCCGCCCCAGGCGATCTGCACCACCTCGCGGTCGTCGCGGATCAACGGACGCATCAGGTCCATCTCCCGCTTCACGTACTGCACGTAATGGTTGATCTTCTTCCGGTCGCGCGTCACCATCATGTTGCAGCCGCAGAAATAACACAGCGTGTCGCAGAACGGGATGTGGAAATACAGCGACAGCGGCGGCGCGTCCCCGGCCGCGTTGGTGCGGCGCACCTCGGCGAGATAGTCGTCGGCGGTGAAATCCGGGGAAAACACCGGAGCGGTGGGATAGCTGGTGTACCGGGGCCCCGGCCGCGAATACTTTTTCAGAAGATCGGTGTCGATGCTGTCGAACTGGTGTATGGCCTTGCTCATGGGTGTCCTTTGCTGCATCTGTGATTCACTGTCTATCGGGGATGCCTGTCCGCCGCTTCCCGCGGTGTCCGGTGCGATGGCGGCGCGGCGGGATGCCGGAGCGACGGCATGCCTGAGTTCGCCAGGATACCGCGTGCGGCGTCAGTCATTTTTCTCCGCACGGATTTCCGTGGAGATCTCTTTCACCGCCTCGATCATCGCGCGTGCATGCTCGGGCGGAACGGTGGGAAGAATACCGTGTCCGAGATTGAAAATATGTCCGGGATGATTCCCGAACCACTCGAGGATGTTGCGCACCTCCGCGCGGATATTCTCCGGCGAGCTGTAAAGCGCCACGGGATCCAGGTTGCCCTGCAGCGCCACGCGATCGCCGATCGCCTCCCGTACCTCGCCGATGTCCACCGTCCAGTCCAGTCCCAGGACGTCCGCGCCGCAGTTGGCCAGTTCGTCGAGCGAGGAATTCGCGCCCTTGGCGAAGACGATCACCGGTACGTCGGTGCGGGATTTCACATGCTCGACGATCTGCATGATATAGGGAAGGGAGAATTCGAGGAAGCCGTCCTTGGTCATGATGGATGCCCAGGTGTCGAAGATCTGCACGATATCGGCGCCCGCCTGTGTCTGCCGCACGAGATACTCTCCGACCACCTTCGCCAGCTTGGCAAGCAGCATGTGGAGCACGTCGGGCTCGTCGTACATCATGCGCTTGATGATTTCGAAGTTCTTCGAACCGCGCCCCTCGACGGCGTAGGAAGCCAGCGTCCACGGCGCGCCCGCGAAGCCGATGAGCGGAACGCGTCCGGCGAGTCCCGCTTTCGTTGCGGAAAGTGCATCATAGACGTACTGCAGCCTGTCCGGCGCACCGTCCGCATCGAGTTCTTCGACCGCGTCCAGGGAGCGCAGGGGAGTGGGAAATTGCGGACCGCCCTTCCCTTCCTCGACGATCAGTGTCATGCCCATGGCTTCGGGCACGACGAGGATGTCTGAGAAGATGATCGCCGCATCCACGCCGACGATGTCCACCGGCTGGATGGTGACCTCCGCCGCCAGTTCCGGCGTGCGGCAGAGGGTGAGGAAATCGGTCTTCGCGCGCACGGCCCGGTATTCGGGCAGGTAGCGTCCGGCCTGGCGCATCATCCACACGGGCGTGCGTTCGGTCGTTTCGCGCCGCGCGGCGCGGAGCATCAAATCATTTTGGGGTGTCGGCATGGTATTCGTTGTTGATGATGAAATTTCGTTGCGATTGAATCGTGTATCCGGCATGTACGTCCGCGTGGATCCCGGGGGGATCCGATCCCCGTGGGGGATCGATGCCCGACCGACGGAATCCGGTCGCCCCGATCCCCGTGGGGGATCGATGCCCGACCGACGGAATCCGGTCGCCCCGATCCCGGGGGGTATCGATGCCCGACCGACGGAATCCGGTCGCCCCGATCCCCGTGGGGGATCGATGCCCGACCGACGGAATCCGGTGGACCCGATCCCCGTGGGGAACGATGCCCGACCGACGGAATCCGGTCGCCCCGATCCCGGGGTGATCGATGCCCGACCGACGGAATCCGGTGGACCCGATCCCCGTAGGGCGGATTCATGAATCCGCCCTACGAGGCGATGCGATGCGATACGTTCGGCGTGAATCCGACGTCGTGGATTCCCCGTTGCCGGGGATCGGGATTCATGCATCCCGCGCCCGCATCCATTCCACAATCCCCGTGGCCAGGGATTCGGCGGATTGTTCGCGCGCGATAACGTCCACGCGAAGATGGTGTTCCTCCGCCTCCGCGGCGGTGGTGCGTCCGATGACGGCGACGGCGGTCGCATCCTGTCGCAACTCCGGCAATGCCGCGATGAACTGCCGCACGGCGGACGGTGAGAAAAACGCCACGCAGCCGATGCCGCGGTGATGCAGTTTCCGCAAGTCCCGCAGCGCATCGCCGGATGCCGGCAGCGTGCGGTAGGCCTGCACCTGTTCGACATCCCCGCCGCGCGCACGGATGCCGTCCACCACTTCCTCCCGCGCGATGTCGGACGTGGGCTGCAGGAACAGCCGTCCTTCCACATCCGGCAACTCCGCGGCGAGTGTCGCACCGTATGCGGACGATGGAAGCTCCTGCACCTCCAGTCCACGCTCTGCGGCTTCGGCAGCGGTCTTCTCGCCGATGGCATGCAACGGCGGAAGCGCATTGCGGTCGATGCCGCGTTCCTCCAGGCGCCGGACGAACCAGCGCACCGCCTGCAGGCTCGTAAGCAGCACGCCCGCGTAGCGGTCGAGCCGATCGAGTGCGGTGTCCAGTGCATCCCACGACTCCGGCGCTTCTATGCGGATCAGGGGGATGTGTACCACCGCGCATCCGGCCTGCTCCAGAATGGATTCAAAGGCCGGCGTCCGCTCCGGTCGTGTGGAAAGAACGATCACGCCGGGTCGCTCCTTATCGCGTCGAGGATTTCCCGCGCGCCATTGGACAGCAGCTTGCGCGCGAGACGGCGTCCCAGTGAGGCGGCGCGCGAAAGATCCTGCGTGGATGCGCGGGCATCAAGACGAATTGTGCCATCCACCGACGCCACCATGGCGTCGAGTGTGAGACGTCCGTCGACGCGACGTGCGTAGGCGCCGATGGGAATCTGGCATCCGCCTTCCAGCTCATGCAGCAGCGCGCGTTCGGCCAGCGCGGCGGCTTCGGTTTCGGGATGATTCAGTGCGCGGACGTAACGCGTCGTCACCGCGTCGCCATCGCGGATTTCGATTCCCAGCGAACCTTGTCCAACGGCGGGCAGGATCAGATCGGTGGGAATGATCTGCGCGATGCGATGCTCCCATGCGAGGCGCTTCACACCGGCATAGGCGAGCATCATGCCGTCCCACGTCGATGCGTCAAGTTTCTTCATCCTCGTGTTGAGATTGCCGCGGATGTCGACGATCTCCAGGTCCGGCCGCAGATGTTTCAGCTGCGCGGTGCGGCGCAGGCTGCCCGTGGCGATCACCGCGCCCTCGGGCAGGTCCCCGAGGGATTTCCACTTCGTGGATATCAGCACGTCGTTCACCTTCTCGCGCGCGGTGATGGCGGCGATGCGCAGTCCGGCGGGCGTCTCCGTGGGGAGATCCTTCAGACTGTGCACGGCGATGTCCACCCGCCGGTCGAGCAGGGCGTTTTCGATTTCCTTGGTGAACAGTCCCTTGTCGCCGATTTTCGACAGCGCCTGGTCGAGGATTTTGTCGCCCTTCGTCTTGATCAGCGCGAGTTCGACGGTGAGACCGCGAAAGCGTTTTACGAGGCGGTCGCGCACGAATTCCGCCTGCCAGAGGGCGAGGGGACTGTCGCGCGTGCCGATGATCAGGGTGTGACTCATGTTCCGGATCCGGATTGGGAGCGGTCGGTGATTTCGTCCTCGCTCAGATCGAAGAGATCGCGCACGAGCTGGATGCGGCTGCTGAGTTCCGATGTGTCATGCGCCTGTTTCTTGATGCCGACCATGGTGGGATGCAGCAGCTTGTTGATGATGCGTTTCGTGAGCATTTCAACGGTATCAAGAGAGTTCGGATCGATTTTGTTGCGGAAGCGGTCCATTTCCGCGGTGCGCACCTGTTCGAACTTCTCGCGCAACTGCGCGATGGTCGGAGCGGCTTCCAGCGTGTTGTACCAGAGGAAGAAATTGACCACTTCCTCGGTGACGATGGACTCGGCGCGCGGTATTTCCTGCCGGCGCTGTTCGAGGTTCTGGTCGATGATGCTCTGGATGGCGTCGAGATCCTTGAGGAAGACGTTACCCAGGTCGTTGACCCGGGGATCGATGTCACGCGGCACGGCGAGATCGAGCATGAGCAGGGGACGGTTCTGCCGCTTCCGCATCGCCGCCTTCACCATGTCGTAGGTGATCACCGGCTCCGTCGCTGAGGTGGCGGAGACGACGATGTCGTATTCGTGCAAAGCGACCGGGAAGCTTTCGAAGCGCAGCACGCGTGCGCGCAGTTCGTCCGCCAGCGCCACGGCGTTTTCGTAGGTGCGGTTGGTGATGCTCAGATGTTCCACGCCCTTCGCGAGCAGGTGCCGCGACGCCAGCGCGCCGGTTTCGCCGCTGCCGACGATGAGCACGTGCTTGCGATGCAGGTCCGAGAAAATCTTCGTGGCCAGTTCTACCGCCGCGAAGCTGATGGAAACGGCGCCGATGCCGATGGCCGTCTCGCTGCGCACGCGTTTCCCCGTGTGCAGGGCGCCCATGAACAGGTGACTAAAAACGTTTCCCACGCTGCCGCTGTCGGCGGCGACTTCCCAGGCATGCTTGACCTGGCTGAGTATCTGCATGTCGCCGAGAATCTGCGAATCGATGGCGGCCGCCACCTTGTGGAGATGGGATACGGCGCCGCAATGCAGCAGGCGGAAAAAGTGCTCGTCGCGCAGTTCCTTTTCGGGACGCAGCCGGCGCAGTTCCGTGATCAGGCGTTCGCCGTCGACATCGTCGTCGGCGGGGACGGCATACAGCTCCGTGCGGTTGCAGGTGGAAACGATACCCGCCTCGCGGAAGAGCGTCCCGGTATTGCCGCGGAGGAAATCCGTGATTTCGTCATCGGAAAGATGCAGGCATTCCCGGACGGTTACCGGGGCGGTATGATGATTGACGCCGACCGCGTAAATCATGCCTCGAATCCTTTCTCCTTCATAAGAATATCACAGCCTGTATGCACGGAATCCTTTCCTACATGAAGCGATGAAAATCACTGAGGAACGCATTGACCAGCGTCATCGAGAGCAGGGCGAACACGAAGCCGCCGATGGCGATGCGAACGATGCTCTTTCCGTCCACATGCATCGCGTAGCGCGCCACCATCATCACGGCGTAGATCAGCCAGGAGATGCCCGTGGCGATCAGTTTCGGATCGTGATACGAGAAATTATCATACACCACCGGCAGCGAAAAAATGCCGATGGCCATCGAAACCGTGAGGAAGACGAATCCCACCAGCGACGAAAGCACCGTCATGCGTTCGAGTGTTTCGAGGCTCGGAAGGTTCTGGTAGACGGAGCCGAAGCCGCCGCGCTTGAGTTCGCGGTACATCAACAGGTACATCACGCCGTGCATTGCGCCGAGCGCGAAGCCCGCGTAGCCGAAGATGGCGAAGGACACGTGAAAACCCACGCCCATGTTGCTCAGCACGGGATTGGGTTGACCGGATCCCGGCATTTTCATTACCACGGCAGAGACCAGTTCAAACGCCGTTGCCAGCGCGAGGATGAACACGCCCGTGCCGCGCTCCCCCGTGCGCAATTCGAGAATCGTGTACGTCAGTGCCAGGGTGAAGGCGATCAGCGACATGATCTCGAACGGCGTGGTCACCATGCAGCGACCGTACTCGGCCGTGTGCATGCCGATGTAGAGGAAGTGCAGCGTGACCGTCGCGAGCAGCGTGCGGGTCTTCCACGTACCCGACAGCGCCGTGCAGTTCCGGAAGTCCATGGCATACATGAACGTCGTCAGCACGTACCCGACGGGGAGCAGGACTTCCGCGACACTGTTGAGGAAATGGAGCAAATTGTTCGCCTTCGCAATTCGGATACGCTACATCAAGTAAAATTACGGAAATTCCCGTGAAAATTGCAGGGGGGAAAGGGGGGACCTGGGGGATGGCAAGATTGCAAGATGAATGGTCTGAACGCGTATCTTGCTATTTTGCAATCCTGCCATCTTGCCATTTCCTGTCCGGAACCGCCATGCGCTGCATTCTCCTCCTTCTGTTGTTTCTTCTCCCGATTCCGTCACCCGCACAGAAACACCACCCCGGCTCCGCGTGCAGTTCGTGTCATGGATCGTTCGCGCTGGGCGGCACGGTATTCACGGGATACGAATCCGACAGCGAACAGGCACAGGTGCCCGTCGTGCTCTACCGCAGCGACGGCAGCAGGGTGTCGCTGCCGGCTTCGGATGCGAACGGACGCATTTTCGCATCCGCGCTGGAGGACGGCCGCTACCTCATCCGTGTCGGGAATGCGCGCAGTCACAGCCGGCATGAACTGCCGCGGCAGAAGGACTGCAACAACTGCCACATCCCCGGCGGAAACATTTTGCCTGAACGCGACCTGCGGCTCAGGGACCTGCACACGGATCTCCCGGAAAGCAACGAATGCACACCCTGCCATCACTTCCCGGCAAGCATGCATATCGACCGGCTGGCCACGCCCGGACAGTTGACCGGGAATGCACAGCGGGCTGCGACACAGGGATCGGGCGTGATCATCCGCGACAGGACGATCGCGTTTCTTCCCGACGAACATGCGATCACGACCATCCGCCCGGATATTTTCGTGGAAGGATATTATTCGCTGTTCGATGTGCTGCTCAGCGTCGCGCAGCACGAGGGCATCCGCATCGCGTATCATTGGGATGACGACTGCCAGACGCATTTCATCGATTCAGTGGACGGCACGGCGGGGGATTTCTGGTACGGTTTCAGTTACGATGCGGGTAGCGGTACGCAGAACGAGCTGCGCTACCGGCGGCAGATCCGCTGGGACGAACTGCTCTGGCAGCCGGGCTCGTGGATCCGCCTCTCCACCGGCGACGATCTCGATGCGCTGAAGCGGGAGTTCCGTGAGGAGATCGAACGCGAGCGGCAGTCCGGCAGCATCGTTCCCCTCGTGCAGATCAGCGTCAATCCCTCGGATTTCCACGGCAATCCGCCCGAATCCCACCGCATCACAGTGACGCGCACTTTTCGCGACGTGCAGGTCACCGCGCATGACAGGCGCGCCGCCGGAAGCGATTCGCTCTACCGCATGCCGTTCCGTGCGGGTGTGGTCACGGCGCTGGATCTCCTGCTTTCGCTCGAGGACCAGGATCTCCTCGCCCTCGTCGGCACCGAGTACTTCACGCATCTGGCGGGAAAAGTGATGGAGAGCTACCGCGTACGCAGCCTCGGCTTCCCCGGCGAGGGACTCGCGCATGCCTCCGGACGGCAGGGCTTCGTGTACACCACGGGCAACGGGACGCCGCAGCGGCTGGTCAACGGAGCGGACGGCAAGCAGCACGTACACGCGGACATTCATGTCATTCATGCTCCCGACTTCGCGCGCTGGCGCTGGATCGAGCTGGGCAATCCGTATTACGAGGACGACGATCCCACCGGTATCGAGGAGCTGCTCGCCGATTACGACGCGCTGGACCGCGGCTTCCGCCTGCAGCGTCCCTGGCCGCAGCCCGCGACCGACGAGTTGCAGCTCTCCTTCAACGTGTTCGTTCCCGGCAGCTTCCGCATCGAGCTGTACGACCTTTCCGGCCGCCTTCTCCGCACCGTCTTCGACGCCCGCATCGACAACGTCGGTATTCATCGTCTCACGCTTCCTGCGCGCGACCTCGGGCCGGGCATATATTTTCTGCGGATGACGGATGGGAGGGATGCGGGTATTCAGAAAGTTGTGAAGCGATAATGGCGAGCTTCGGCTTCACGAACGAAGCGCAAAGTGCAGAGTGCATACGCCCCATTTCCGGATGACGTACATGTGAGCCGCCGGCTCGCCAGCACGAAGCCATCCGAGGCGGGATGAGGCTCCCGGCACTTTGCACTTTGTACTTTGTACTTGTAAACTGCGACTGACATCCGGATTCCGCATCTGCTCTCATCAATCAACAATACTGCGTTAATCCTCGGCATCGCGCAGGGACTGTTCCTCGCGGCGTTGCTGCGGCAGAAGCACTGGAAACTGTACGCCAACCGCTTCCTTGCGACGCTGATGCTGGTGTACGGGTTGGTGCTGCTGAATCTGCTGTTGCAGGATGTGGGATTCCATGCGGCTCATCCGAAGCTGTGGCTGCTGCTGAGCGGACTGCCGCTTCTCAGCGGTCCCCTGCACTACCTGTACGCCCTCCACCTCATCCATCCCGAACGGCGCTTCGCGCGCAGCGAGTGGGTGCATATCCTTCCCTTCATTCTCTACAAGCTGACCGAGCTGCCATTGCTCTTCGGGGATCCGGAGGCGCTCGCATTAATCCTTCGCGATGTCATGGCACACGATATGCCCTGGCGCTTCTTCCTGTTCAACTGGGTGATCGTCGCGCAGTCCATGCTGTATCTCGGCGGCACGCTGTTCATTCTGCATCGGCATTCGAAGGGACTCGAAGACGTCGTCTCCTCCGCGCATCACCTGCGTCTGACCTGGCTGCGCAACATCACGCTGCTCTCCCTCCTGGCCTGGATGCTCTTCACCGCCGAGTACGCGCTGTATCTCGACGGCATCCTCCTCGCCGACCGCTTCGGCGTCACCGGTATTCTCGGCGGCGTCCTGATTTACGTGATGGGATACATGGGCCTCGCCCGCTCCGAAATCCTCGAGGCCCCGGGAGTCGCCTCATCCATGCACGACCTCTCCCGCTATCGCGCAGGACCGGCTGGGAAACACACCGTAGGGGCGAGATTGTCGCCACAGCGACCCTTCGGCATCTCGCCCGCGTCGGAAGCCTCTCCCTCCTACTCCAAATCCGGCCTCTCTCCCGATCGCGCCGCGGAAATCGAACACCTTCTTCGCCATTCCCTGGAAGACGAGCACGTCTACCGTGACAGCGGATTGACGCTCCCTCGATTGGCGGAGATGCTGGATGTCTCGACGCATAATCTCTCCGAAGTGATCAACACGCGATTCGGGATGAATTTCTTCGATCTGGTGAACGGGTATCGCGTCCGCGAGGTGCAGCGGCGGCTGGAGGATGAAGAGAGCAGGCAGTTCACCATCCTGGCGATCGCATTTGATGCAGGATTCAATTCGAAGACGTCGTTCAACACAATTTTCAAAAAGCACACGGGGATGACGCCGTCGGAGTATAGAGATTTCGAAAAACCGGCACGCGGATGACACGGATCCAACGAAGTTGCGCGGATGGGATTTTTCGAGAGGGACGTGGGGTGCGGGTTGGAATGTCTTGCCGTTGGGGTGGGAATCTGCAGATGACCGGCTGGTCATTCTGAAGGATGGGGTGGTCACGTTGGGAACTCGCCGGTCAAGCCGCCGATGGCATGCTTCACGACCGTTCGAACCCATGGGATGGGCGCGTTTCGACGGGATATGAGGTTCGAACCGCTGGGGAAGGGCGCTTCGCGCAGTCGATTTGCCGTTTTTGCGGTCGCAGTTGTTCATCAATCGAAAGTGAGTCATGCGACCGTTTTTCCCTCTCAGCGTTTTTATCTTTTTCCTTTATGCGATCTTTATGACCTGCGCCGGATTCGGCCAGGAGGCGCACCCTTCCGGCAGCATCCATGGAAGCGTGCTGGATGCGGAAACGGGTCAGCCGCTGCCCGGCGCGAATGTCAGCATCCCCGACGCGGATGACGGTATTCCCAACGTGAGCGCCGGCATCCCCGGCACGACACGCGGTGCGGCTGCGGATGCACAGGGACGCTTTTCCATCCCCAATCTCGCTCCCGGGACTTACCGCGTCCGCGTCACCTACATCGGATACGAGACCCGTATCATCACGGATGTCGTGGTGCGGCCCGCGCGCGGCACGGAGGTCGCCGTGCGTCTGCATCCCGCCGCCGTGGAGACCGGCGAGGTGGAAATCACCGCCGGATACTTCGCCTCCGTTGCATCCGGAGACGTGGGCATCGCGGAATTCTCCGGCGAGGAAATCCGGCGCTCCCCCGGCTCGGCCGGCGACGTCAGCCGCATCATGATGGTGCTGCCCTCGGTGGCGAAGGTGAACGACCAGAGCAACAGTCTTATCGTCCGCGGGGGGAGTCCGCTGGAAAACGCCTTTTTCATCGACGGGATGGAAATCCCCAACATCAACCACTTCCCGGCGCAGGGATCGAGCGGGGGACCGATCGGACTGCTTCCCGTCGACCTCATCCGTGACGTGCGCTTCTCCGCCGGCGGCTTTCCCGCGGAATACGGCGACCGGCTTTCGTCCGTCATGGACATCGCGCTTCGCGAAGGCAGCCGCGACCGCGTTGCGGCGCAGCTGGACCTGAACTTCGCCGGCTTCGGCGGACTTGCCGAGGGTCCGATCGCTTCGAGCGGATCCTGGCTCGTTTCCGCACGGCGCAGCTATCTCGATCTCATCGTGAAGGCGGTCGACGCCGGCACCAGCGTCGCTCCCTGGTACGGCGACGCGGCCGCGAAAGTGGTGGTGGATGTCTCTCCCGCGCATCGGCTCTCCGCCGTCGCGCTGTGGAGCGACGACCACAACGATCCCGACCTCGAAGCGGCCGTGGAAAACGACATGCAGTATTACGGACGGCAGGATATCGTGAATGCCACGGCCGGAATCGCCTGGCGCGCGCTGTGGAGCGGGAATGTCTTCAGCAATACCACATTTTCATTCACCGGCATGCGCTTCCGGGAACACTTCCGTCTGACCGCGAACGGACTGCCGGTGCTGGACAACGACTCGGGCGAGCGATGGCTGCAGCTGCGGCATGCGACACACCTGCGCGTTTCCCCGCTGCTGGATGTCGAAATCGGCGGCGACCTCAAGCGGTTGTTCAACCGCTACGACAACCGCTACGGCGCCGTGCCGGATGCGCTGGGGAATCCCGTTCCCGCAGCCGCCTTCGTCGCGGATGCGGACAACACGCTCACCGGACTCTTCGCGACGGCGTCGCTGTCGTCATGGTCCCGTCTCACGCTCACGGCGGGATTTCGCGCGCAGCACAGCACCTGGAACGACCGCATCGAACTGCAGCCCCGGGCCTCCGCTGCGCTGGCGCTGACAGAGCTGACGACAGTGACGCTTTCCGGCGGCGTGTACACGCAGTCCCTGCCCCTCCTTCTCCTCGCGCAGGATGCAGCAAGCCCAGCGCTCCCCGATCCGCGGGCGCTGCAGGGTGTGCTGGGCATCGCGCATCTGCTCACCGCAAGCACGCGTCTCACGCTGGAGGGGTACGTCAAGCAGTACGACCGCTTCCCCATCGATCCGTCGCAGCCGGAACTGTTCGTGGTAGACGAGCTGTCGTACCGCTACGGCTTCTTCACGCCGCACGCGCGGCTCACAGCCAGCGGCAAGGCCTTCTCGCGCGGACTGGAGCTGACGCTGCAGAAGAAACTCGCGCAGGATGTCTACGGACTCGCCAGCGTGGCGTGGTCCACCGCCCGGTACAATGATGCATTGGGGGATGAGCGTCCGCGGGTATACGACAACCGCGTGCTGTTCAGCGTGGAGGGAGGATGGAAGCCGTCGCCCGAGTGGGAGTTCAGTCTGCGCTGGATTTACGCGGGAGGCGCGCCGTACACACCGATGGACGTCGCCGCGTCACAGGATGCGCGGCAGGAAGTGCTTGACGCCGGGCGCATCAACGCCGCGCGGCATCCGGATTATCATTCCATGAACGTCCGCGTCGACCGCCGCTTCAACTTCACCGGCTCGAGTCTCGTCATCTACCTGAGCGTCTGGAACGTCTACGACCGTAAAAATGTCGCAGGATACATCTGGGACGACGCCAATCAGCGCGTCAAGACGCTGTATCAATGGGGACTGCTGCCGATTTTCGGTGTGGAATGGGAGATGTGAAATCTCCGTCTTTTACGTGCGAGCCCCCGGTTTGCGGGTACATCGGTAGTCTCTTGCAGGTGCGAGCCTCCGGTCTGAGGTTACATCCGTAGTCTCTTGTAGGTGCGAGCCGGTGGCTCACCGTTGCACAGGTACGCAAAGTGCAAAGTGCAAAGTGCAAAGTGCAGGGAGCTGTCTGCGTGGGTTCAGCGGGATTGATTCCTCATGACTACATCGGCTGCATGCCGAGGAAACGTCGAAGCAAAGACTTGCACGCGGAGTGCAAACTGACCACATTTAAATATGGCATCGAAGCGGATATTTTTCATCCGGCCTCCGGACGCAGGGAGTGAACGTATTTCTTGCGTCCATGCGCGCGGAAATCATGGTGATGAAGAGGAGAAAAAATGAAAACAATTGTCAGCGTCAGCTTCGTCCTCCTGGGCATCGTCGTTTCACTTGCGCCGGAGGCGCACGCACAGATTGACCTGGACATCGAGACAGGCGTCGTCTTTTCCGGCTACAATGACGTGAGAATCCCAGGGAAGGGAGGAACGCTGTTTTCCCTCTCCGAAGAGCTCGAAGCCGATCCGGAAGCATTCTACCGCATCCGCGTGATGTATCATTTCAATGAGCGCCATCACCTTGGCGCTCTGTATGCGCCGCTATCGATCAATTCGGCTGGACAGTTAAATCGGGCTCTCGTATTCGAAGGCGAAACCTTTCCCGCGAAGACGCCGCTGGAGACCACGTTCAAATTCAACTCGTACAGGCTGTTCTACCGGTATGATTTTCTGCGGAACGACGACATCGAAATCGGTGCCGGTTTCACGGCCAAAATTCGCGATGCGAGAATCGCCGTCAGCGGAGGAGGACGGGAATCCGAAAAAACCAATGTCGGCTTCGTGCCCATCATTCACTTTCGGGTACTGTGGAAGTTTGCCGGAGATCTGGCCCTGCTGCTGGAGGGTGACGCACTTGCCGCCCCGCAGGGCCGCGCCGAAGATGTTCTCGCCGCATTCATGTATCGCGTGTCCGACGACATCGATGTCAAAGCCGGGTACAGGATTCTCGAAGGGGGAGCGGACAACGACGAAGTGTATAATTTCACACTGGTCAACTACGCATCCCTAGGCGCGGTCTATCATTTCTGATATATGACGCCGGGATTCCAATACGGTCACGGCTTTGCCGAAACAGCGGAAATGAAAATGGAGGATATCGAAGACGTTCTGAGGATTGTGGACGCCGACGAGTATTGCTGCTTCTTTGGATGACGGCGACGCGATTGCAGCCTCGCTTCACAGCGTGCGTTGTCCAGTGATCACAAGTTGGCAGCATATTACCCGGATTCAAACGCTATATTACCCGGATAAAACCGCATTTTTGCTAATTTTTACCCGGATGAAATTACAACATTCAGGTCAGGATAATTATTTTCACTCAATGACGCAGCAGCCCTGGTTCCGTTTCCGGCGCGCGCACCCGGAGGTCTTCGGGGATATTCGTCCCGCCACCAGCATGGTGGAGGTACGAAAGCTGATCACCCCTGAAATCCTTGTCGAAATCGAAGCGGATGCGTATATCGGGGGGTGATCGAGGATGTGCAGAGGGCGACAAACACAAAAATCCGCCCAAGATGCTCTTTTGACTTGACTTTCAATTTGGAATGAGGTAGCCTCGTTTCATTCTCTTGTCCTGAATGATGGCACCGCCTGTATGGGGCATGTACACAGATGTGGATCGGGTTTCAGGCTCTCGGTTTCTCAAACGTGACAACTTCGCGCGTTCGTCTCCCGGTGTACCCCGGGAGGGAGAGGGCGTACGGATATACAATCCAACATTCAAACACTGTGCAGGAGACTGATCATGAGACTATTAATGAGACCGTCGTCCCTCGGCACACGCGCTTCCGGAAGCAGGGAAGCAGGGAAGCAGGGAAGCAGGGAAGTAAAAAACCTTATTCTGCCATGAATGATGCGGAGGGATCCATCGCGATCGACAGGCATCCCGCGCCTGCCGGGAATCAACCCGCCCGGCTCTCCCTTTCTTTCATCGTGGCACTTGTGATGCTGCCCGCGATACTCGCTGCCCAGCCGACCTTCGATATCGGAGATTCGGAACTGGCCATCTGGGCAAATGCGGGCAGTCAGACTCCTGTATTGTTTACCGTGAAAAACCTGATCTTCGACGCCGACCTGATGTCGACACACCGCTACAAAGGGGTAGATGGTGGTCAGATCCCTACCGGGAATACCTGGGGTTACGAAGGCCCCTGGTCATTCGACGCGGCAACCGGTGACATTGACCTGGTCAGGGACACTCTCGGGTGTTCGGACTACGAAATCCAGGTTGCGGGTGTCACATTTCGCTTGAATCTGATCGACGCGAACTGGGGCGCGGGTTCGACGACGTCGGTCTACCGCCTGCTGATCGAAGCGCATGGCCAAGGTGTGCGATTCTGGGTGCGGGAACCGGGATCGACCGGCAACTGGAGTGCCACGTCCATCGCAATCAGCAACGGCGGCTCCTATTCCTACTGGGAGCTCGTGCAGGCGGCCTTCCCGAATGACGGCTACGTACGCGAACGCACGACCTTCAACAACAAGCGCTTCCATGTCACGGGAACGGACGATCAGCTTCCGCTGCCGTCGACACAGGTGGTGAACGCGAAGCTCGATGTGGACCTCGATGTGCACGTCGACGCCTGCGTCCCGTACGGCCGCTCGCTGCTGATCGAGGGATTCGACGAAACCGGCTACGGCACGAGCGCGACAACCCTGCGCTTCGACGACGCCACCGGCCTGACCGTGTACGGCTCGCTGCGAACGGTGGAAACGCAGTACCAGAACGAGTATATCTATTTCACCTCCTCGTCGGCCGATCCCGCGCCGGGCGACTGGGACGGCATTCACGGCGACGCGCCGTCGTACCTGTATCTGAACCGCTGTTCGGTCTTTTACGCGGCAATCGGCCTGCACATCGAGGACTGTTACACGGTCGAGGGCTACGATATAAAGGTCGCGCACAGTCTGTATGACGGGTTGCGCATCAGCGGGAGCAGCGGGCTGTTCGACGACCTGACCGCCTCGCAGAATGCGGGCGACAATCTCGATATCGAAAGCTCGGATCTGTCCGTGTACAACTCCCACTTTACCCAGAGCGGCTACGGGAACGGCGTCCTGGTCGGCGCCAACAGCGCGGTCCTGCTCTCCGATTGCGATATCTACTACAATCGCCAGTGCGGGGTCGTCGCATACGCGGACGTCAACCTGACGATCGACTCCTGCGATATTTACGATAACGGGACCGTCCCCGGCGAATACTGGATGGGCGTCTACGCATATTTCAATGGAATCCCGACGGTCATCCGGCACAGCAGGATCCATGGGCAGTACCAGGGCATCCGCGCGACGGGAAGCAGCATGTTCGGCTACGAACGGCATTCGGATCCGGTGACCTGGGACAATCCCGATTCGCTCGGCCGCAACTGCGTGTACTGGAACGAGTACAACCTGTTCGGCTACGAGGCGCTGTACGAGTTCGCAAAAACGTACTACGACCGGAGCGTGCCGCATTACCAGGGCGGCGAGAATTCGATATTCGATCCGGGCAGTCTGCAGGGAGACTTCGAGCTGTCGACGGCCTTTCTGCACCGGAACTGGTGGAACGGCAATCACATTTTCAATGTGAACAATTCCACGGTGACGACCTGGGACGAACTCCCGTCCGATAGCGCCGGGTGCCCGGTAGAGAATTTCCGTTCTTCACAATCGCCGATCACGGCAAGCTGGAATCCGCAGGCTGCGTCGCTGTACAGTTCCTGGTACACACTCACCGCGGATTCGCTCAAGACGCTTCTCTACGGGCAGCGCGTCTCGCTCTCGGCGCTCGACGCGCTGACGGGCTTCGAGCGCGTCTGGCGCATCGCCGACACGGCGACGGTGGAAGCGTGGTTCAAACAGGTGGTGGCCCATTCTTCGCGACCGGAAGTGCTGCGTCCGGCGTACCGCTACATCGCGGCGGCGCGGCAGCGCGCGGGCGATTACAGTGGAGCGACGCAGGCCTGGCTGGCGACGGTCGGGTATGCGGTGTACGGCGGAACCGGGTATATCGCCTCGCAGGCGATGGCGGCGATCGCGATGCATCTGGGAGGTTCGCAGGGCTCGGCGCGCGCAAGCGTCGATACGCTGCTGAAGCAGTATCCGGATTCGCCGGAAGTGCTCATGGCCGACTGGATCGTCGGCAACGCTTCGACGCCGAGGCGACGTGCCTTGCGCGAAGTCGCATTGCCCGCCCGGGGATGGGAACTCAACGCGCCGTGGCCGAATCCGGCCGCGGGCATGGCCATGATATCCTTCACGCTGCCGGAATCGGCGGAGGTGGATGTAACCGTTCATGATGTGCTTGGACGCATGCTGCGGCGCATCGCTGCGGGAACCTACCCCGCCGGCACGACCAGCGTGCGTCTGCATGCGGCGGAACTGCCCGCCGGACTGTACCTGCTGCGGATGACGAGCGGCGGCGAGACCAGGACGCGCACACTGCGCATCGTTCGCTGACGCCGTGACCAACGATCCGTTTCCGTCCGTCCCGCCGCGCACCGGCGTGACGGGACGGGCGGGCATGACTCCATCCCCACCAATGCACAATCCGGAGAAGCAGGCAATGACACGACGCATGATCTTTCTGGCCATGATCGCGGCGCTGCTCGGCACAGCGTTTCCGCGGACGTTTGCGGGCCGGCTGTCGGCGCAGCAGGATGTGCCGGTGCAGCGACGCGAGCAGGCCGCGCAGCAGATTGACAAGGTTGCTCGGCAGAGTGACCGAACGGCACCGCGGGACTGGCCGACGGTACAGCAGGATGTGCTGACGCTGACGCGTGGCAGGGTCACGGCCATTCTGGATACATTCAGCGGCCGCTTCGCGGTCTCGAGCGCGGACGGGAAAAAGCTGCTGTTCGCCTCGGGCGTGCGGCTGACCTCGCATATCAGCGTGGCGGTCGACGGAACGATCTGGACGAATTACGGCAAGTCGCAGATGTACGCGCCGTATCCGCAGCGGAATCTCGGGCGGGGCCGGGCGGAGGCGCTCGGCGACCGTCTTCGCTATACCTGGGAGGTACGCGGCCGCTGGGGACCGGTGCGCATCGCGCTGGAGCTCGAACCGGTCGCGGATTCGCTCTATGAAGAGGTGCGGGTTCATCTGATCGCGGAGAACCTCGGAATCCGCGCGATCGAGACCGGGATGACGGTGATGGAGGACGTGGATGCCGACGGCGACGACCGCGTGCGCCTGCGCGACGGGACGACAGTCTACACGCGCGAGCGGAGTTTCACGGGAAGTGAACTACCCGAGCGTTTGCTCTTGCAGTCGGGTGCCTGGCATCCCGACACGGCGCACTGCCGTTTCCTGGGGCATGCGCTCACGGCGCCCGACATCCTGACGGTGGGTCGCTGGTTCTATCACAGCGGGCTGGGCACCGCCGTGTACGGCTACGAGGCGTCGCCGCAATCGATCGTTGACGCCGCTGTGCTGATGCAGTGGAACAGCCGCGCGCTGGCGCCCGGCGCACGCAGGGAGGAAGTCACGGCGATCGGGTTCACGGCACCGCTCCCGGAAGCCAAAGTCACGAGCACCTTCGCGTACGAACTGATCGTGCCGATGATGGATGGAGTGGAGCTCGTCTCGATTGTGAGCGACTCCGCGGCAGCGGTAAGCGTCTTGGCGGAGTATTCCGATGCGTGGTACGAAGAACCCGGATCGCGCAACGGCTACTGGGACACGACGGTGACGGTGACGCCCACGACGCCGGCAACCGTGTTTGTATGGTTATATCCTCCACGACGCCAGGATATTGACAGTGTCACATTCTACCGGAGACGTTCACTCAAACTCCGGTCAGACAGGAAAATCGCCGCGATCGCTCGCCCCTTGTCAGGCATTTACGCCTACGATGCATCCACGGTATGGCCCGAGGAGGTCTGGGATACGGAATATCTCTTTCATGGGATTTTCACGAACGCGTTGTGCGTGGCGAAGTTTGGAGGGGCGAGAAGCAGGATAACGATCCATCCGTCCAAGGAGTACTTCTGCGAAACGTACACGGTCAGGTTTGACCTTGTATATCAAAGCCGCTTCCCGGCCGATATACCGATTGTATATGATCTCCCCAGCGATGGCGCATTCTTGTTCGAGAAGGATTGGGGATCCTGGCATGTCTTCAACCACTGGAATACGCCGATCATATTCGAGCGCGACAGTTCCTTCGACGGCGCGGGCGACATGGTTCGTGGAACACAACCATTTGCGCTGACTGTGTATACCGTATCTAAACTGTTTCCCGGATCCTCGAGAGGCGAGACGTGGAATGATCCAAAATATCAATCTCACAACACACGCCATCCCACCCGCTCGCAGCTCGGGACGGAGTATATTTTCGTACCGTTCCGAAAGCCCGGTTTGGCGCTGCAGGACGATCTGCTTCGTATCATTGCCTACGAAGACGGTACCGAACTGACGCTCTTCGACGGCTCCCCTCCGCTGCGCTTGAACCGGCAGGAACATGTCGATACGCTGCTCGACGCGCCCACGGTCATCCGTTCGAACAAACCGGTCGCGGTGTACCAACATCATCTCGCCTGTGATTATCTGCGTACGGACAGCACCTACCACGGAGGCGCGATCACGCTGCTCCCGCACGGCCTCTGGGGCAGGACCTATTACGCGGTGGATGACGATGCGACCACGAATCCCTCCCTGCCCTGGATAGCATGGAATGCTGATTACAGCCAGATGCGTTTTTACGATCACTATCTCATCCTGATCGCGAAGGCCGAACACCGGGGCGATATCTCGATCGACGGCATTCCAGTGGACGCGTCGCGCTTCACCGTTTTCGGGAACTGGGCGTATGCGTATGTCGACGTTTCGCCGGGCTTCCACCGCATCACAGGTGGGCATCCCTTCCTGACGATCTCCTGCGGCGGCGGCAGTGGTCCCATGGGCAAGTGGTGGAACAACTTTGGTTTCTCGTACATCCCGCCGTTCAAGTGAACGAAGTCCGACGGAGAGATATGACAGCTTTCTCGGCACGCTGCGCCTCGGCACAGGATGAACATCCCATCTGTTCCGTCGGTGACGTACACCGTTTCACTTCCAGCCCCGCATGCACCTGTTCCCGGTTCTGTTCCACCAGGTGTTGCTCAAATGCACGGAGCTGATTGTTCGGCGTTCCAATGATGCATCGCCGGCCGCAGGTGCGCAACCGCGCGTGGTTCTTCTTACTCACCATCCCGCGGTCCCGTTTCCATCGCTGCCGGACTGACCCGGCCGTCCAAAAACTTGGAATCAGAAGAAAGGCAGGAAACATGCATCGCCAGAACATCGCATCCGGTGCCCCGTGGGAGGCGGTCGTGGGATACTCGCGCGCACCGGGAGGTCTTCGGGGATATTCGTCCCGCCACCAGCACGGTGGAGGTGAGCAAACTGATCACCCCTAAAATCCTTGTCGAAATCGAAGCGGATGCCTATGTCGAGGGGGAGAATCCCTGAGATGACATTGCCGCATCGGAAATTTTTCGAAACAGATATCGTAGGTCAGAACTCTTGATGAAACGCTCTTGGCTTGCATATGGAGCACATTCTGACTACATTAAGACATGGCACGAAAAGAGACATACGTGAGAGCACGGGTAGACGAACGCCTCAAGCAGGAATCAGAAGAAATTCTTCTCGCCTTGGGGATGACAACGGCCGAAGCGATACGGATATTTCTGTACCAGGTGAGGTTGAACAGGGGATTGCCTTTCGATATTCGTCTCAAGGAAGACAATTCAGATATTCTCTTACCGAATTCCATGCGCAGGGAGGCGTTGGATTCTGTCTATGACGACTGAGCCTGGTCAGGTATACATCGTTGATCTGGGCATGGCCGCCAAATCCCGGCCAATGCTTGTCGTATCTCGTCGCGACGAAAATGCACCTCGAGCGCTGAGCGTCTGTGCGCCGATTACGACAAGCAGCCGTGGCAGCCGATACGAAATTGCGATCGGGAAACCCCGCTTCCTGCACAAAGCGAGTTATGTCAATCTCCAGGGTCTTCAGGCTATTCAGCACCATGAACTTTCAAGGTTTGTCGGGAGGTTGTCGCAGGAAACAATGCTGCAGGTGAAGGAGGTCCTTGCCTGGATGTTCGAACTCTCTCGTTAAACCGGATATCCGTCGATGCGCATGGAGAAATGATTTGTTCATCCTTTCGCAAGCTCACAGTCGGAGATGCCATGGCCACTGAATTTACGGTAACTGCCCGACGGATGGGGATCGCGGCCGCCATTGTCGTCGCGACGCTGCAGGTGGCCTATGCAGCCACCCTCGTCACGGGATTCCTGTCGCTCGATTCCCCCGATCAGCCGATCGGCGACCCGATGTTTACCATCCTTGAGATCCTCATTCTCGCCATGATGCCGGCAATGGTCGCGCTCATGGTGGCGGTTCACGCCTGGGCGTCCGCTCGTGCAAAAACGCTCAGTCTGACGGCGCTCGTCTTCATGGCCCTGCTCGCCGGCGTGACGTCATCTCTGCACTTTGTTATCCTCACCCTGAGCCGCCAGCAGGCATTCGCCGGGTTGTCCTGGCTGCCGCTGTTCGTGTCCTTCGAGTGGCCTTCCGTCGCTTATGCGCTCGACATTCTCGCCTGGGATGTGTTCTTCGCTCTCGCGATGCTGTTCGCGGCGCCGGTGTTCGGCGGAAGCCGAATCGCCCGAGCTGTGCGCGTTTTCATGATCACGAGCGGAGTGCTGGCGCTCGCCGGACTGAGCGGTGTCGTGACCGGCGACATGGGCCTGCGGAACATCGGCATCGTCGGGTATCTCGGTGTATTCCTGGTCGTTGTGGTGCTGCTGGCCGTCCTCTTCCATCGAAGCAGGCCGGGCGGGACGGTGCAGGAGCGAGTCGATTGAAGCGCACAGGCGTGCGGTACGGGCCGCAGCGGCGCGGGGTAGAACGCGATCGAGGGAGTCTTTTTCCGGGGAATGCAAAACGAATGACCGTCGTGCTGTTCCTCTGCATTCTGTCGGGGCAGCCGGCATATACCGCAGCAGAGGATCGCACGGCAGCAGAGGATCGCACGGCAGCAGAGGATCGCACGGCAGCAGAGGATCGCACG
>JAFGKR010000291.1 GCA_016928515.1 Bacteroidota bacterium
CTTCACCTACCTGGAGTGGAAGCCGCAGGCCGGTGCGCCGTGGCAGACGCCCGAGGGCTGTTACATGGACACCGACGGCAACGGTGTAGTGAACAATCTCGATTACATCGCGCAGAAGCTGAACTGGTCGAAGTACACGCCGTGGTACGGTGGTGCGCCGAAGGCCGACTATTCTGCACCGTCGAGCTACATGATGGACCAGAACTACCCGAATCCCTTCAATCCGGTGACGATGATTCGCTACCACGCTCCGGAGGCGAGCCAGGCGCGCCTGGTGGTGACCGACGCGCTGGGCCGTCAGGCGGCGGAGCTGGTCAACGGCCGCGTGGATGCGGGTGCGCATGAAGTGCGGTTCGACGGCACACAGCTCTCGAGCGGCACGTACATCGCGACGATCACGATGACGGGCATCGAATCTGGCATCACGTTCTCGAAGACAATCAAGATGGTGCTGAACAAGTAAAACCGTCGATCTAACAAGATCCGTGGAAGGGGCGTACACTTTGTGCGCCCTTTCTTTTTCGCCTTGAATTTATGCCGTGATTTTGCGCATATTTAAAGGTTGGAAGAATCCCTCCGCTGCTCTGAACAAATGGATTGAATATGAAGAAACTGCTCCCATTCCTCCTTGCCGCTTCCGCTCTCGTCAGTGTGCCGGAAATCAGCGCACAGACCTTTCCTGCGGAACTGCAGCTTACGGTGTTGACGGCCAATGCAACCAAAATCGAGATCGAAGCCAAGATGATCCCGGGAACGACAATCATGAATGTCGAAGCCGTCTCGGTTGCGATTGGCTATAATCCCAATGATGTGTACGTGGATTCTCTTACATCGATCATCAACAAGTACTTTCAGTCCAAAGGCTTTGATGACGGCAGCGTGTGGAACTTCAACATGAACGGCACCTATCCGGATGTGATTCTGTATTCGGAATATCATCCCAATTTCGGGTCCGTCCCCGTGCTGAGAAACACGCCTCCGGTGCTCTGCCACTTTGTGTTCTACCCGAAATCCTCCGGTCCGGGGACAACGGACTTCCTCGTCTGGCAGAACACTCCCACGGGTGCATTGACCTATTATTTCGAAGCGAACAATCCCAACCTCATGAATTTCTCACCGGCCAACAACCTGCAGAATGTTCCCTGGCCGGTGGAGCTGACGTCTTTCACCGCCGCGCAGCAGGGGGAAGCCGTCGTGCTGCAGTGGATCACGGCAAGCGAAACGAACAACCACGGATTCCACATTCAGCGGCTCGATGCAGATCAGGCTGCAGCAGCGGAGTGGGAAACTTTGGACTTCATTGAGGGAGCTGGGACGACACATCAGCAACGGCAGTACCTGTTCCTGGACAAGGACATTCCGAAAGACGGCCTGTACCGGTACCGTCTGAAACAGGTCGATTTCGACGGACGCTTCGACTACTCTCCCGAGGTCCTCGTGCATTTCAATCTGCGTCCGGGTGAATTCGCCCTTCGGCAGAACTATCCGAACCCGTTGTCTCTCTCCGGCGGCAGTGGAACCGTCATCGGTTATGACGTCGCGGAACGCAGCAATATCCGGATCATGGTTCGCAACATGCTCGGACAGGAAGTTGCGGTACTGATGGACGCAAACAGGGATGCCGGGTCGTATTCGACAACCTGGCTTCCGTACAACCTCACCGCCGGGATCTATATCGTCACACTCACTGCGGAAACCCTGGAATCCGGCGGTACGGAAGTCCGGCACATGCCAATTCAGGTTGTCCGCTAGACGGATCGATATCGTACGTACGATGCGAGCGTCTGTGAGAGATCTTCCTTTCCACCCTCCGAACGGAGGGGTATGATACAAAGACATTCCCTTCTTTCCGGAAGCGCAGCGATGCGCTTTCGTTTTTTCGGGATGAGAAAGGCGATTCTGTGCTCCTCATAGAGATCAAACCCAACACCTGCGACTTCTGCGGCTGCTGCGTGGGCGTGTGTCCAGAAGACGCCATCGAACTGCAGGAAGCCCACATCGAAATCATCGAGGAACGCTGCACCAACTGCGCCAAATGCGTGTGGGTCTGTCCATTCGAAGTGTTTGTCTTTCACAAACCGGCACGGAAGGAGCAGGCGGAAGCGTGAAGGAAATGTACGACGTCATCGTTGTCGGTGCCGGTCCGGCAGGGAGTACCTGCGCGCGCTACGCAGCAATGGGAGGAGCGAGCGTTCTTGTCCTCGAAAAGGACCGGGATGTCGGCATGCCCGTGCGATGCGGGGAGGCAGTGAGCAACCGGAGCCTGGAGAAAATCGTCGACGTCGATCCCCGCTGGATCGCAGCCACCATCAAACGCTTCAGACTCATATCCCCGGCCGGACATGTCGTCGAGCCGGATCTCGGTGGATACGGTTATGTTCTGGAGCGCCGCATCTTCGACTACGATCTCGCACGTCTCGCGGTGGAAGCGGGGGCGGAAATTCACACCAAAAGCTACGTCGACGGCCTCCTGCCAGAAGAACATGGATGGGCAGGAGTGACGCTTTCCTGGAAAGGCGAGCGGCGGGAGGTACGAGGACGGATCATCGTCGGAGCGGACGGCGTCGAATCCCGCGTCGGCAGATGGGCGGGAATCGACACCACCACACACATCCGCGACATGGAAACCTGTGCACAGATGACGCTCTCCAACGTCGATCTCGCGGATGATGTCTGCGAGTTCTACTTCGGGAACGACACCGCACCGATGGGCTATCTCTGGGTATTTCCAAAGGGGAACGGCGTCGCGAATGTCGGCGTGGGGATCAGCGGCATGGCGTCAAAGAAAAAGGCGGCGATCCGATACCTGCAGGAGTTTGTCGACCGCCGCTTTCCTGGAGCGGGAGTACTGACCACCGTCGCCGGAGGTGTCCCCTGCGCTGTGACGGTGGATTCGCTTGTGAAGGGAAACGTCGTCCTTGTGGGGGATGCGGCGCATCAGGTCAACCCGATGTCCGGCGGCGGTATCACCAGCGGTATGATCGGCGGAAAGATGGCCGGGGAGTCGATCGCGAAGGCCTTGCGTGCAAATGACCTCTCGCTTCTCGAGGAATATCCCCGCCAGTGGGAAAAGGAAATCGGGGCGAAGCATCGCACCTATCACCGAATGAAAAGCGCCGTGTACAAATTCCCCGATGAAACGCTCGACGACATCGCCGTCAGCGTCCTGAAACTCAAGCCCGAGAAGCGCACTATCTGGGGCGTGTTCAAGACTGCCCTCCGTCATCAACCGTCACTTGTGTGGGAGATGGTGAAGACATTCGGATTGGGATAGCTGTTGGCAGCCGAAGGTCCACCGGATGCGCCTTGGGCCCAGGAGGCGGATTGGCCGTTGGCTGCTCGCAGTGGCAAAAAACAGTCCCGCTTCTCCGCATCCCCGACTCAACCCTTGATTTCATATATTCCGCATCCTATATTCCTGAAAAACAGACGTTTACGATTCTTTCCACCTGATCTCCGGAGGCGATATGAAGGCATTCGATTCGATGACTTCCTGGGCGGACGCGCATCATCCGAAGTGGCTGGACATCCTGCGTATTCTTCTGGGTGTGGTGCTGTTCCTCAAGGGACTCAGCTTCATCCTCGACAAGGAAACGACGCTGCAGATCCTGCACGACAACCACTTCGATTTCTTTTCCCTGCTCATCCTGCACTACGTCATCATCTTCCAGATGGCGCACAGCCTTCTGATCGCCGTTGGACTCATCACGCGTATCGCCATTGCCGCCCAGTTCCCCATCGTGCTCGGCGCAGTCATCCTCATCGCCACCACCGGATCCTTCGCACCGATGAGCTCCGACCTGTGGCTGGCGGTGATCCTTCTTTTCCTGCTTGTATTCTTCTTTATTTACGGTCCTGGACCGCTGTCGATTGACGGGGTGCTGCGGAAGAGGAAAACCATGCCTCAAGGGAAACCACTGGCATCCTGAATTGATCTTCCTTCGATTGACAATGACAAGATGACAAAATGGCAAGATGATACATCCCGTGTTCATCTTGCCATCATGCTATCTTGCTATCTTGCTATCCTGCCAATTGCCGGCAGGAGAAGTACGGATGAAATCCAGCAACTCCGCCTTCAGCGAAATTCCCTTCCCTACTTCAACCTGAACTTCACCGGGACGATAACTTGCGCCTTGACGGGCTTGCCGTCAACCATCCCCGGTTTGAAGCGGACGTTCTTCACGGCGTCGAGCGCGGCCTGGCTGAGAATATCGCTTGTGCTTTTCTTGACCTCAAGTGCATCGATGCTGCCTGACTTGCCGAGATAGACGGCGACCAGGACGGTCCCCTGTATTCCCGCCTCGGCCGCTTCCTTCGGATACTTCACCTGTTTGGCCAGTTCCGCGATACCACCGATCAGCTCGGGCGCGACCTCCGCTTCCTCGAGATAACTCTTTGTGTCAATTGATGTGTTTTTCTCTCCCTGGGCATACAGTCCCGTTGCAGTAAGGACAAACCCAAGCAGGATGATTGTCAGTGTTTTCATCATGAACTCCTTTCCGTTTTCTTGTTATTTCAGGCGGAATCGAATGGGGATGCTGATATCTCCCTCCTGAATGATCCCGTTGCGCCGTGCAGCCTTGAACGCTGCTGATTGTACCGCCTCTTCCGCCGCCTTGTCAAGAACAGGGTTGACCGAGCAGATCACGTTCACATAATCCGGGGGACCGTCCCTCCGGATCGTGGCCTGCACGACGACCGTTCCTTCAATTCCCTCCTCCCGCGCCTTTTCCGGATAGATAATCCTGCCGCTCAGCGCCTTGAGACCGCCGACGAGTTCCGGGCCGTGTCCGGTTTCGAGTTTTCCGATTTTTTCATAGGTCACCTTGGAGAACACGGGATCACCGAGCTTCAGACTTCCTTCCTCCTTGCCGGTGCTGTCAGCGATTTCCGTTTCGTACGATTCACTGCTGTGAATCCAATAGACCGACGATTTCGGATCATCGCTGCATTTCCAGGACAGCGGCGCAACAAGCAGGACACAAACAGCGATGGCCATGCGATGCGCCCATGGGGTCATACCGGCTTCCTTGCGTGTGAAGAGTTGATTGATACGCTGGACGTACCCCCGGCGCGTTTCGAAGAAGCACGTTCCCACCTGCACCAACCGCGCCGGGTGCCGCTCGGCGAAATTCAGCAGCAGGCGTCCGTAATCCTGTGGGCGCGCTTGCGTCCGTTGCAGCGCCGTCGCATCGCAGATCTGCTCACGGTAGCGGAACAACCTGGTGTTCATCAGCCAGACGAGAGGATTGATGACCGAAATAATCTGGATCAGTGTCTGGAAAAAGACGGTCACCTGGTCCTTTCTCTCGAGATGCGCGCGTTCATGATGCAACACGGCATGCAGCATTGCCCGCGCTCCTCCGGCGATCTCCGGTGTTATGCATATGCGCGGACGGAGAAAACCATATGCAAGCGGAGAGGGAAGGCCGTCGGCGACAAATACCGGCGGACCTTCTTCCCACGCATCGTGTCGAAATGGCTGTGCGTTTTTCATGCGGTGGTGCAGCACCATCGTCCGGAAGAACACGACAGTCCCAAGCAGAACCGCGGCGAGGAGCAACAGCGATGCGAGCAAAACCGCAGTGGAAATTCCCGTCGCGTCCTGCAGGGCCAGAGCTCCGACCGTGATCGCCGGGAACGTTGCTCCTTCGACCGCTGTGGTGACTCCGCTGGTCGGGAAAGCCAGAACCGGGGGGATGAACGCCTTCACCAGCGCGGTCATCCAGAGCAGGTAGCGGACGCGCGGAGAGGCATTCTGCAGCAGGCTGTCGATCCCCAGGATAATCAGAATGAACGCTCCGGTCTGCAGCTGCATGATCAGCCAGAAGGGGAGCAGATCCGCGATGTGCGACATGAAGGAGTCTGCAATGAGATTCATGACGCATCCTCCTTTTCATCGAGCAGAAGGCGCAGCGCGGCGATATCCTCGTCGCTGAGCTTGCGGCTGACGAGGAAGGATGCCATGGCACCGAAGGATCCGCTGAACATGCGTTCGGCCACGCCGGAGACGGATGCATCCAGCACCTTCTCGCGCCGAACGGCCGGCGTGTAGCGGTTGACCAGTCCCTCTTTCTTCCGCTTCAGGAATCCCTTGTCCACGAGAATATTCATCAGCGTCTGGACCGTCGTATACGCCTTCTCATCGTTCGGATAGGCGGTTTCAAGCACTTCACGTACGGTGACCGGACCGGAGACATCCCAGATCACCTGCATCAGCTCCCATTCGGCGACGGAGAGTTCGTGTTTTCTGCGTGACATCCTTGCTCCTGGCTGCTACTAAATTCTTAGTAACTATACGAAACTTTTAGGAGGATGTCAAGGGATACGCAAGAGGAGAAAAATTGTTGCACTGAAGAAACGGGAACGGGCGGATTGCCACCGAGAAAGCGGGCACGCCCGCCGTCGCTTCGCCTGCGGCGAGCGACGGCGTGGCAAGCCTGATGACACGGATGTACGCGTGCCCGTTTTCTCTGCACAACACCTCAGAATCCGGAGACGAAACCGACGGCGGCCCGGGGAGTTTCATTCTCGAGATCGTAGGTGAACTCTCCAATGAGACGCAGGTTCCGCGCGAGCAAACGACCGACACTCAGTGTGGCTGTGTGGTACATGTACGAGGTCTGTTTGTCCTCGGTACGGTTGTACAGGGCGACGAATCCCCACTTCGATTCGGGACCTCCAGGCAGGTACACCAGCTCTGCCAGCATGCCCTCCATCTCGCGCGCACGGTCGGCGCCGACGACATTCAGTGTGCCGGGAATATCGCTGTCCTCCCGTCGGAGATATTGGGCGTTGAGTTCGAGATAGTCATTGCCGATGGTGATGTCCGGACCGTAATACGTCACCGTATTCTTCACGTCGGCATAGAGCGGGTTTCCAGGATTCTGGAACGCCATGCCGTGAAACATCTCCTCCCCGTGGTAGTAGAATCCGCCGACGCGCACCGGACCGATGCTCTGTGATGCACGGAAGGAGAACGCTTTTCCGTTGTCCACGTCAAAGATGCGGTTCTCTGCCTCGCCGATGCCGTTGCCATTCAGCACGGATCCTACCAGATCCAGTCCGAAATCGAAGCCATACGTGAGCATCACGCCGCGGTCGTAGGTGAGATTGGCGTGCGATCGCTCGGGACGCATACGGTAGACCTCGTAATCCTCCAGTGACAGGCGAAGCTCGCGCTTGAACAGCGGATCGCTGACCTGGAACTGCCCGAGCATGACGTCGAGATCCGAACCGAAGACATCGTTGAAATGCACGTAGGCGTCCTCGAGTCCGGCCACCTCGCCGCGCTCATTCATATAGAAATACATGTAGTAGCCAACATGCGGACTGATCGGCCCGCCGCTCATGAGTTTCACACCATATGGTGTCTGGAAATCGAATTCCCCCGCATCCCGCTCCGCGTATTGCACATATCCATCGAAGCGTACGGCGATCGGGAAAAAGCGATGCAGCATGAGCTCGTCGTCACCGGCTTCCACATAGGTACGTGGGGGTTCCGGTGCGTCGGGAAGTTGAAACGCATTCCCGGCGAAATCCTCGCCGTAGTCCTTCAGCTTCGGCACCATACTGTGACAGGTGGAGCAGCTGATGTTGTACTTCCGCGCGAAGGCGGGGATGGCGGAGGCGGTATCGGGAAGAAGCATCGTCAATGCGATGAGAGCGATGAGAGAAGGTATGAGGTGTTTCATGGGCTCAGGACATTTTATTTGACAGTGTGTTATTGACGGTTGGCCGTTGGCGGTTGGCCGTTGCCAGCAGATTCCGGGCGAGATTCCGCCCCGGGCGGATCGCACCTGCTGCAAACATGACACGCGGTCAGTAATCCACCGCTTCGAACCAGGATTCGGCGCGGTTGATGAATTCGGCCTTCGTCTCTTCCTCCGGAACGCCGAGGTAATCACCGACGGATTTGATCAGGCGGCGGTACTGCATTTCCGCGACAATGCGTACACGCCCCAGCGGCAGATCCGCGGGCAGCTTCCAGGTGTAGGTTTCGATTTTGGCTTCGCGGGGACCAATACGGTAATCCACGCCGAGCCTTGCGGTATTCCACTGCGCGATGGTCATGCGGTCCTGTGGATCGAAGTATGCCATGCGGAAGACGCGGTCGCCTTCATACGGCAGAGCATCGCGTGGCAGTCCCTTGAAATCCGGCTCATCCAGCATGTAGCCCATGTCCTGAAACGCCAGTTCATTCGAGGAGATCGTATAATCCTCTCCTTCAAAGCCCTTCCGGTCAACGGGAAGGTGATATTCCTTCCCCTGTGAATCATGCACTTTGACCGTCAACCATAACTGACGCTCCTCAACCGATCCAGAGGGTATCTTGTGTCCCGCTTTATGATTGTAGCACACAACGGAAATCTTCAGCTGCTCGCCGGGAACCACTGCGCGAACGTCCGGATGCACGGCCAGCTCCACCGTTCCCGCCAGGCGTGCCGGAGAGTGCGCTCCGGTGAACATATGCTGCGCAACGTCGTCGTACTCCTTCGACATGATGGAGTTGCGTCCCTTCGCACCTGGCATGTGGCAGTCCTGACATCGCACGCCATCCTTGCTGTAGGGCCCCTCCTTCCATTCCAGTTGCGTGCTTTTTACCCAGACGTCAAAAGGATTCTTCTCGTTGTGGCAGCTGCCGCACAACTCCGTGGATACAGTGAAATCATGTTTCTTCGTATTGTGATGGGGGGATTCCAGTCCATCGCGATTCCCGAGCTTCGTGCGTCCAGGTTCTATGGTGAAGCTGTAGTTGACCGGCGGCTCGGCACCGCTGCCGGTGATCGTATGACAGACATCGCAGGACACGCTTTCATCGGCGCGTGAACCCGTGAAGGGCTTCGGTGGCGGGACATCTCCGGCAATATATGCCAGTGGGGCATGACAGCCGTTGCACCCCTCCTGTGCATCCTTGAATTTCGGATCCTTCTGCGAATGCGGCACGGCCAATTTGAAGTATTCGATCTCATCCCAGCTATGCGTATACGCCTGCGACATCATGGCCTGTTCGTACTGCCGCGCAAAGTCCTTGTGGCAGCTCGCGCAGCGCTCGGGCTTCTCGAAATCATCATAGGATCCGCTGCCCTTGAGCGCATCACCCCACGGACGATCCTGTGCCTGTATCGGAATGACACAAAAAAGCAGCAGTGCAGTGATGACGTATCTGACAGGAAACATGATGCCCTCCGAAGTTACATGAAACGGGATTGCCGGTGGAGATGGATCGGCGGGCGCCGGACATGTCGTGCAGAAAGCCGCAGGCACGCAGGATCCTGGTTTCAGACCATCCGATCTTATTACCTCCGTAGCTGGAAGGTACAATTTTCCGGGAAGAGATGCATCCCCGGAACATGAACCGCAACAGCCGGATCTCGCATCCAATGTGCACGAACTTTACTCCGAGGCACATCGTATATTTCCCCTTCAACTCTGTTCCCTGACCGTTCGGATATGCCTGTGCGCTTTTTGATCCTTCTCTTGCTGACACTACACCCTGCCGTGGCACAGGATGGCCTTCATTCACTCCTGCAGCGGATCGACGATCATCCACGCGTCCAAGCTGCGATGGCGGAGATCGACATCCGGCAGGGTCGCACACTGCAGGCAATCAGTCCTCCATCGCCACGCCTGACATATCACGAGGAGGAGATCGCCACCGGAGGCAGTATCGGCACAGGTGCCCTGCGGGAATGGCATATCGGTCAGGAGTTCGACCTCCCCCTGCTCCTCGGGTTGCGCGGTTCCGCACCCAGATACCTGCGCGACGCTGCAGGGCAGCGCCTCCAATATGTGCGTATGCAGGTACGTACCAACATCATACGCAGCTATGCGACGTACTACGCCCGTATCCATCAATTTCACCTTCACGAGGAGAACCTCCGTCTCGCCACGGAATTCGCCCGCAAGGCGGAACTGCGGCACGCCGCGGGAGAAAGCAGCGCACTGGAAGCGGCACGCGCCCGTGCGGAGGAGGCCGCAGCACGCATTGGCCGCGAGCGCGCGCAGCAGGCGCTGCAGGAAGCAGCGGGCGCACTTGCGACCGCTTCGGGCGAGAGACGGTACCTTTCGCCCGAGGATTTGAGGCCGCCGATCTCGGTCGACAGCCTCGTTCCGCGAGATCCCGGGCGTTTCCTGGATCCACCGGGTTTGCCGGAGGAGAGAGAAGCCGCCGTTCCATGGCTCGCAGCGGCACGGGCGGAACGTAACGCGGCACAGGCGAATGCGTCCTGGCGATGGATGGAATTTCTCCCGCGCTTCGAGGTTTCCTGGTTCCGGCAGGAGTTTCGGGATATCGGCCGCCACTGGGGCACGGAGCTGAGCGCGTCCATCCCTCTGTGGGCTTTCCTGGATACGCGTGGCGCTATGGAGGAGCATCACGCAGCGGCGCGGCAGGCAGAGGCGCAGTATGAAACGGTCCGGCAGGAATTCGTGCGCGAGGCCGCCAACGCGCGGCAGGCGCTTCGCACGACAGCGGCGGGATATCTCGCATACCGCGACAATCTGCTCGCAGAGGCGGCGCGGATGACGGACACCGCGGAACGTGGATATGACAGCGGCGAAATCGGCTACATGGAATATCTCGCCGCCAGACAATCCGCCAACGACGTCGCACTCGGGTATTACGATATCCTGGCGGAGCTGTTCGCCGCAGTCGCGCAATATGAATTGATCACCGATTCCATGATCCTGGAATAATCCATGAAACAGCTTCTTCTGATTCTGAGCATTCTTCTGCTGACATCCTGTGGCTCACCCGAAGAGCAAGACGCCGCGGCCACCAACACGACAAACGCTCCCGGTACTCTCACGATTACCAATCAGGAACGAGCGGCGATGGATATCACGGTCACGGATGTCGCTCTCACCAAAGCCCATAAAACCGTGTCGGTGCCGGCCCGGGTCATTGAGGATCCGGATCACACCGCAGAAGTGACGGCACTCATCGAGGGACGTATCGGTCGCGTGTTCGCGCGCCAGGGACAACGTGTTGTGCGCGACCAGATGCTGGCCACGGTGGTGAGCATGGCCGTCGGCGATATGATCGCCAACCTGCTCCGCGCGGAATCCGCCCTGCAGACCACGCAGGCAGCCGCGGTGCGTCTTCGCGGTCTCGCTGTGGATGACGCCGCCTCGCAGAAGCAGCTCCAGGAGACGGAACATGCACTGCGGGCGGCAGAGGCGGAGGGCACCGCCGCGCTGCAGCGGCTGAAAGCTGCCGGGATGACCGATTCCGACCTGGCGGAGCTGCGGACACATCCGCAGTCCTTCGAGCCGGTACTGAAACTCCGCGCTCCCATCGCCGGTGTCGTCAGTATGCGCGACGCATCCATCGGACAACCGGTGAATCCCGGCCGCGTCCTGTTTTCCATCCTCGCAACGGATGCCGCACTGATCGAGGGCAGCGTCTTCGAAAACGATTTCCCTCTGCTTTCCGACGGACAGACCGCAACCTTCGTCACGGCTGCCTATCCCGACCGCTCATTCTCCGGTACTCTCTCCTACATCGCTCCCACAGTGGACAATGAGTCGCACTCGCTTCCCGTCCGATGCAGTGTCCCCAACACTGGAGGCCTGCTGAAACCGAACTTGTACGGACGTCTGGATATTCGTACGGCCGTGCGTGACAGCGTTCTCACCGTTCCACAGTCGGCCATCGTCTTCGACGGCAGCGACCGCTTCCTCTTTGTCGCCGTGAACGACCTCGAATTCGCCTACCGCCGCGTCGAGACTGGACGCGAATTCGACAAACACGTGGAGATCCTGAAAGGAATCGCACCGGGGGAGCGCGTGGTCAGCGGGGGGGTATTTCATCTGAAATCCCGTTACAAACTGTCGCTCATGCCGGAGGAGGAGTAGGCCGCCAATGAGCGCACACATTATCGATTTCGTTCTAAAGAACCGTCTTTTCGTTCTCGGCTTTGTCGTGACCATTATCGGACTCGGTATCTACTCGCTTCGAGACATCCCCATCGACGCCTTCCCGGATGTCACCAACAACCAGGTGCAGGTGATCACGGAGGCGGCGAACATTTCCCCCGTGGAGGTCGAACGGCTCGTCACCTTTCCCATCGAGAATGCGATGAACGGCATCCCCGACGTCATGGAGGTGCGGTCGATCTCCAAATACGGATTGAGCGTGGTGACGGTCGTGTTCGAGGACGGTGTGGATACCTACTTTGCGCGCCAGCTCATTTCGGAACGACTCTCCAACATCCGCTCCGAACTCCCCGCCGGAGTGAAACAGCCCGTGCTCGGTCCCGTATCCACCGCGCTCGGGGAAATCTATCAGTACGTCGTTGAAGGGGAAGGGTACACTCCGATGGAACTGCGCACCATACAGGAATGGATCGTCAAGCCGCAGCTCAAAACCATTCCCGGTGTAACGGAAGTCAACAGCTTCGGTGGATTCGTGAAGCAGTACCAGGTACTGATCGATCCCGGGCGCCTTCAGACGTATGACCTGACTGTTGAAGACGTTTTCATCGCCGTGGAACAGAACAATGCCGTCGCCGGCGGCAGCTTCCTGGAGAAGAACGGTGAAGCCTTCATCATTCGCGGAATGGGGCTGGTCACGCAGCCCGCGGAACTCGGGGACATTGTCGTCAAGACCGTCAACAATGTTCCGGTGTTCATCCGGCAGGTTGCGAGTGTCACGGTGGGACCGGAGGTGCGGGCGGGCGCGGTGACGCAGGACGACAAAGGCGAGGTGGTCACCGGCATTATCATGATGCTCAAAGGTGAAAACAGCCGCGAGGTCATCCTCCGTATCAAGGAGCAGGTGAAAGAGGTCAACAAGTCCCTTCCTCCCGGCGTAAGCATCCGCTCCTTCTACGACCAGACCGAGCTGGTCAACAACACCATTCACACGGTGCAGACCAATCTGATCGAAGGCGGTATTCTCGTCATCGCCGTGCTCTTTTTCTTTCTCGGCAACTGGCGTGCTGCTCTGATTGTGGCGCTGGTGATCCCGCTGTCCATGCTCTTCACCTTCATCGGTATGGATCAGCTCGGTCTTTCCGCCAATCTGATGAGCCTCGGTGCACTGGACTTCGGAATGATCGTCGACGGCGCCGTGGTACTGGTGGATAATTTCGTGCGGCACATGCGAGACAAGCGCAATGAGGGCAAAGACCGCATCCGTTTGATCGGGGACAGCGCGAAGGAAGTCGCGCGTCCCATCACCTTTGGTGTGATCATCATCATCATGGTGTACGTCCCCATTCTTACCTTCGAAGGAATGGAAGGAAAGATGTTCGCTCCCATGGCATATGCCGTGGGTTTCGCCATCCTCGGATCGCTGATTCTTCTGTTCACCTACGTGCCCGTCGTTTCGACATTCTTCCTGAAGCTCGGAAAGAATCCGAAGGAAAATATTGTCATTCGATGGCTGGCACCGCGCTATCGCCGCTCGCTGCGGTGGTCGCTCCAGAACACCGGGAAGACCGTGGGAGCCGCCCTGCTCCTCCTGATCGGTTCGCTTTCGCTCATCCCCTTCATGGGAAGTGAATTCCTGCCTGCCCTCGACGAAGGCAGTTTCCTGATCGAAATCAAGCGACTTCCCAGTGTCGCGCTCAGCGAATCCGTCGCGCAGGGAAGCAAAATCCAGAAGGAGATCATGCGCATTCCCGAAGTGCGTACTGTCGTCTTCAAAACGGGTCGCCCGGATCTCGCAAACGATTACATGGGACTGCATGAAACCGACGCGTTCGTCATGCTGAAAGCACGTGACGAATGGCGGGACGGTATTTCCAAAGATGATATCGAAGCGGAGCTGGATGCGATCGTTTCACAGTTCCCGGACATCAGTTACGGCTTCACCCAGCCCATTGCGATGCGCGTCGACGAACTGGTCGCCGGTGTGAAAAGCGATGTCGCCGTGAAGATTTTCGGTGAGGATTTCGACGTGCTGCGGGCGCGGTCATCCGACATTGAACGGCTCGTCCAGAACATACCCGGCACGGGAAGCGTCATGGTCGAGCAGGTTTCCGGACAGACGTATCTCGACATCCGCATCCACCGTGGGAAGGTCGCGCGTTACGGACTCAATGTCGCCGACGTGCAGGATGTCATCGAGACCGCCATCGGTGGGCGCGTCGCGACAGAGGTGTACGAAGGCACGCGCCGCGTGGATGTCGTAGTCCGTTATGACCAGAAAAGCCGAGACGATATCGCGGCGATACGGAATCTGCTCGTTTCACTCCCGGACGGAAGCCGTCTGCCGCTTTCGCAGCTCGCCGACATCGACGCGGTGGAGGGCCCCGTACAGATCAGCCGCGAGCAGGGACAGCGCCGCATCGTCGTCGGCATTAATCTCAGCGGCCGGGACGTCGGAAGCTATGTCGACGAGCTGCAGGCCCGGGTTGAGGAGAATCTCGCCCTCCCAGCGGGGTACTACCTGCAGTATGGCGGACAGTTCGAAAACCAGCAACGCGCCATGAGCCGGCTGTACCTCGTCGTGCCCCTTGCTCTTCTAATCATCTACCTACTGCTGTTCACCATGTTCGGCAATCTGCGAAACTCCCTGCTGATCCTGACCAACCTGCCGTTTGCACTGTCCGGCGGCATCCTTCTCTTATGGCTGCGGGGACTGAACATTTCCGTCACCAGTGCCATCGGCTTCATTGCCCTGTTCGGTGTGGCCGTGCTCAACGGCGTTGTGCTCATCGAACATCTCAATCACAAGCGGAAGGAGGCTTCGTCTCTGGACGATGCCGTCGTCGAGGGTTCCGTGGATCGGTTGCGTCCTGTTCTCATGACTGCACTCGTCGCTTCGCTCGGCTTCATTCCCATGGCGCTCAACACAACGCAGGGCAGCGAAGTGCAGCGTCCACTGGCCACCGTCGTCATTGGCGGTCTGATCACTTCCACGCTCCTGACGCTGCTCGTACTCCCCACGATCTACACATGGATCGAACGCCGCTTGCATCCCGAACTCGGCCCCATCGAATGCATGAAGCGCATCGTCCTCCCCCGGAAATTGTGGGATGAGGATCTTCGGAAATAACGTCACCACAAGTCACGGCAATCCACTCGAGGAACGGGAACGATCGGGCGGATGAAACAGGCGGATTGCTAAATTCGCCATTATCATCTCAGGTCCTGCATTGACAGACGATCGGGAAAATGACATATTTCGTGATCATGATCTGCTTCCCGCTTTTCATTCGGAGGTTGTATGCGGCGCTGTCTTCTCATCGTGATGCTTCTGACAAACATCGGAGCCCTCTTCGCACAGAAAACCGAACAGGCGGGCGATTCACTTTCGCCATGGCGGCTGGAATTCCTTTTCCAGGCAGGGACATCGAAAGTGCTCGACATCGAGAACTATCCCCAGCCCAGGGTCGGGACCGCAGCAATCTCGGGCGCGTTCAGTCTCGGCTTCCAGTACGACCTCGGAAGCGATTTCTCTCTTGCGTTCGGTGCATCGATCTTCTATCGCCAGGGACAGGCCTGGATGAACGGAACGCAGTTCGAGATCAGCGACCAATCCATCGATCTGCCCGTGATGCTTTACAGCACCTCCCTGCACAACGCCACCGACGATGTAGCGGTTTTTCTTCAGTATGGCTTCGGTCTTTCACTCGGGCTGCTCATCGAACAGCAGGTGTATGAAATCCCTGGAATCCCACTGGCAGATGAATACAGGATCGGCGCCGGATTTCTCGATTATCTGACACTTAATGCGATCGGAGATATCCGCATCGGCCTGCAGTTCAATAACGACATGACCTTTATGGTGGGCTTCCGCGCCATTCAGGCGATTGAGGATATCGATCATTTCGCCGTGAGTGACGACGTCGTTTTCGTCCCGAAATACCTGCTCGGCGGCATCACCCTCGGCCTCTCCCGCCGGGTATTCTAACAGTTTCCCTCTTCATTCCTCATTCGCAATTCGTCATTCCCAGTTCTTCACTCCACTCTCATCCGCCACTCCTTCGTTGAGAATTTCTCCGCGACGCGCCTCCGCATCTCCTCCAATTCATCAGGGGTAACGACGGATGGATTCGTGCGATAGATGCCCGCAAATGCTGCGGCCAGGCGCACACGCAGTGTGGTCTGCGGGAGGTCAGTGAAATCACTGAGCGGGGATACATTCTTCACGGCGCTGACAACCGCCTTCTCCGTGTACTTCGGCTTCCCGAGGCGCAGCAGCTCCCACATCATCGAGCCGTCGAGGGCGTAGGCCATGGTGACGTGATGCAGCACCGTGCGTCTGCGGCGGCACTGCGCGGCCCCGCCGATTTTCGCCACGGGAGAAATGATGTCGTTGATCGGACGATAGCTCGCCGAAATGCCGAGAGAGCGCAGCGCGCGGATCACCCACATGTCGAGAAAAGCGAAGGACTGCCTGAAGGTAAGTCCCTCCACGACGCTTTCCGGGACGATGAGCGAATACGTGATTGTGCGCAGGGGCTCGACCACCATCGCGCCGCCGCCGCTGATGCGTCTTCCGAAAAGGAATCCTTCCCGTGATGCAACTTCTGCATCAAATTCGCCCCGCACGCTTTGATATGAGCCGAGAATGACGGCGCGCTCGGACCAGTCCCACATCCAGAACGTGGGTCCGCGCCTGCCTTCCGCCACGCGGTAGAGCAGTGTCTCGTCCAGAGCGAGGTTCTCGTCGGTGCTGCGCGGGGATTCGAGGATGAGGTCGAAGGTGAGCTCGTCAAGCCGGGAGTTGAGGGATTGATCCCAGGCGGTTTCGGACCAGACGGGATTCCAGGGGGGAATGGGCATGGGAAATAGATGACAGTACTGATTTCAATGGATTTCACGGAGAATAATATCACAGATTTCCACGGATTTTCCACAGATTGCTATGTCAAAGTCAAGAGCCAGAGCCAGGGCGTAGCATAATTCTTGGTTCTTCGAACCATCCTCACTCCAGTCTAATC
>JAFGKR010000053.1 GCA_016928515.1 Bacteroidota bacterium
GACGTTCGTGTTTCTTCGGTCAGGATGGTTTTCGGTGTGAACTCAGCGCTCTCCGAGATCCACGAAATGGATCCGGGAAGCGAGTGTCCCGTCCCGTCTATTGATACCTGTACCTCCTGTCCGAGACGGATGTGCGGCAATTGGGTTTCGGAGACGTAAATGCGTGTCCAGAGGGCGGTGAGATCAGCGATCTCGAAGACAGGTGACCCGGTGCCGAGCAGTTCCCCCACCTCGGTGTACCGGACAAGGACATGTCCGTCGAGCGGAGCGGTGATCTCTGCATCGCGCAGCTGCTTGCGTACGATATCCTGTCCGGCACTGAGCTGCGTTTCCTTGCTGCGCAGTGCGGCAAGCGAGGCTTCGGCGGATGTAATCTCCGCGTCCGCTGCGGAGAGCTGTGCCTGCAGGTCGTCGACGGCCTGTTGCGTCACGGCGTTGTTCTTGAGCAGCGCCTGGAAGCGTCGGAAGCGTTGTGCGAGATTCTCCCGTTGTATACGTGCCGCTTCGATGCGTGCTCGCGCCGCCGCAATCTGGTGAGCGAGCTCCGCTTTCTGCGCGTCCGTCTGCTCGAGCTGATAGCCGATGCGTTCGGTTTCGATCCGCGCAAGGAGATCTCCCTTTGTGACAGTGCTTCCTTCATCGGCAAGGAGTTCGACGACGCGGCCGGGTGTTTCCGCGCTGACGCGGACGGTATTGGCATCGATGATACCGGTGAAATGCATGCGGCCTGCATCGCCGTCTCCGCAGGAGAACAACAGGACCGAGATTGACGTGAGTATGAGCGTGCGCGGGTTCATCCGGGGATCTCCTCTATTCATTCCAACCGATGGCTGCCGCCAGCTCGGTTTGTTTCATGGCAAAAAGAATTTCCGCCTGTTCGCGACGCAGCCGTGCCGTCGTGAGTGCGGTTTCTGCATCGACGACTTCCGTGGCTGTCGCGATACCTTCTGCAAAGCGCGCTTGCACGAGATCACGTTTTGCGATCTCCTGACGGATCTGATCCTCGAGCATCCGGCGCGTATCATCGAGGACGGACAGTTCCCGGAGAATCGTAACGATCGCCGTGCGTATCTCCTCGCGCAGCCGGGCCTCCTGTTCGTCGATCTTCGCCAGTCCCCATTGCTGTTGCTGTACTTTTGCGCGATCTCCGCCCCAGTTCCACAGATTCCATTGCAGGGATACACCAGCCGTGTAGTAATTCATCCACGTGTTTGCGACCTGATCAACTCCCGGTCTCCCATACCTATAGGAAGCAAAGGCGGAAACCGCCGGAAGCATGGAGGCCTGTTCCACTTTCGTCCGCAGTTGCACCATCTGCTTTTGCCGCGCGAGGATCCGGAGATCACTGCGGTGTTGCTCAGCGAGCTCAAGCAGTGATGCGACATCCCGCGTCCGGAGGGGTTCTGCCGCGGGGAGGATATCATTGCTGACAGAAAACGACCTGCGTTCCGTGCGCGTGATGCGCCGCAGTTCCGCGAGAGCATTCTCGTATGCGGTTTCAGTGCTCCGCTGCTCCACACGAAGTGCACTCATCCGCGTGGAGAGCAGCAGCGTATCATAGGGAAGCACCTGTCCCGCTTCGAGCAGCGCACGCAAAGTGACGAGCTGCTGATGCAAATACCGCAGTTGTTCGTCGTAGATGGCGGTGGCCCGTTGCGCGAGTTGCGCGCGGCGATAGACGAGTGCGACTTGATGCCGGACAGCGGTTCGTGTTCCGTCAAGAGCTTCCTCCGCTGCGGTTACCTGTTGCGCCGTGATGTCCTGCAAGGCCGAGAGGCGGAAACCGGTGAACAGCGGGACGCTGGCTATGAGCCCGGTTTCCCAGATGTGACCATCCCCGAAACGGATGCTGCGCGGCGGGAGTCCCGGCAGCGCAATGTCAATACCACCGGTTTCACTGATATGTGTGTATCCAGCGTTGAGATCGACGCGTGGCAGCCGCTGGGCCCTCGTGATCGCGTTCCCTTCTTTTATCTCAGCGACCGAAAGCGCTGCGATGCTGATGTCATGGGAGCGTGTGAGGGCGTCCTGCTGTGCCGCTTCGAGCGAATACACGTCCTGGCCGGAAGCGTGTCGTCCATGGAGGAGGAAAAGAAAGAGAAAGAGGATGCGTTTCATCGGTTCTCCGCTCGTGGGGTGAGTCCGTAATACACGATATCGAAGATGTGATCCCTGCGCTCCGCCAGAAAACGGGCACGCTCCCTTTTGAGCCCGGGGATGATCACGGAGAGCACAGGGAAACCCGCGAAAAAGTAGATGCACGCACCCATCACTGTGATCAGCGTCTGAATCGGATCGTGCTGACGAATCTCACCGGAAGCGACCGCGGCTTCGAAGCTGCTCACGAAAAGGAACGGGAGATTCCGTTTCCGCGGAAGAAGATGTTCGCGGATCTTTGCGGAGAGCACGGGTGCACCTTCTGCGATATCCCGAAGGATGAAGAAGGGAAGAGCAGGTTGTTTTTCGAGAAGGTCGATATAGCGATCAATGAAATTCCGCAGCGTATCCGCGAAGTGCTCACCGGGTTGGATATTTTCCCCGATGTTGATGAAATAGCGCCGGACCACGAAGGCGAACACCGCCTCGTACAGACGATCCTTGCTGCGGAAGTAGTAGTGAATCAATGCCTTGGTGATGCCCGCGCGATCGGCAATCTGCTGCATACGCGCACCCTGTTTCCCGTGCAGACTGAACTCCTCCAATGCCGCCAGAAAGATTTTTTCCTCTGTTTCCGAATAGGGAGTCTCCGTGTCCATCGCCATTCCGGTATTAACCATATGATTAAACATTATGGATAATTATAATCTCTCCCACGAAGAAAGTCAAGAGAAATCTTTTGGAAGGGAAGCAACGGATGAGAGGACGGCCCGGGAGAAGGGGATCTCCGCCGGGTCTGTTTCGACCGGGATCCCGGGGATTGTTCCCCGGGATTTCCCACAGAGTGTCATGTCAGCGAAGGATGACAGGACGCGCGTGACATGCGCTCCCGGTATGGACCTCGCAGAGAAGCACGCCACGCGGCCACGCCGCACAGGGGAGGGGCAGGACATGTTCCCCGGCGGGGAGGAGGCGCCGGAGAACGGGTTCCGCCACCGTCACCCCTGTCAGCGTTCGTATGCGAATGGAGACCGGACCACCCGTATCCGTCGAAAACCGGAAAAACAGGATGTCGTTCGCCGGATGCGGGAATGGAGGATGCAGCGTCAGTCCCTGACGCGGGGGCAGGACCGCGACGAGAACCTCCGGCGAATAGTGCTGGCTTCCATCCCGGTCTCTCTGCCGGAGCCGGTAACGGAAGCTCCCCGGTTGCGTGAGTGTGCTGTCGATATGGACGTAGTGACGGGGATCGTTGCTTGTCCCCGCGCCTGGCACGAACGTAATCGTGTCCCATTCCGCGCGGTCTTCCGGCCGTCGCTCGATGAAGAAACCGTGATTGTTGAGTTCGGTCGCGGTTGTCCAGGTGAGGCGGACATGCATCCCCATCACATGGGCGCGAAACGCGCTCAGCTCCACCGGCAGCGGGTTCGCGGCGATGTCATTGTCATAGTGGATGTCGTCAACAGCGAGAACGGAGGAATTGCCTGCACTGTTTGCGGCATAAAACATCAAGGAGTTGATCGTGGTGGTGTCGGAGAGTGCGGACTTCTCCGCATCGCTCACAATGCGCGTTCCGTCAATCCACACATCCAGTCGGCGAGAGCTGACGGTGCACACGGAATCATGAGTATAACTCCGTGCGGATGAACCATTGTTGCAGTACAGTTCAAGCAGATACTCCCGTCCCGATTGCAACGTTCCCGCCGCACGCCAGGTCGTCGCATCACGCAACGCCATCTGTACGGAACCTGTGGAGTCGATTTCCCATCGGAGGCCGGTGAAAATTTCCGCGGAAGTAAATCCGCCGTTGTCTGCAAAGCAGCTCCCGTTTCCGGCGAAGAAAAAGTGTGTTCCCGCTCCGCCGTCAAAACGCAGGGAACAGCGCACAGTTAACGCCGCAGCTCCCTGAAAATCGTGGAGCTGGAGTTTGTTCAGTGATCCTCCGGACGGTGCCGTGAGGTGTACTTCACTCCCGCTGCCAAGCAGCGGATAGCCGGGATTGACCAGTGAAACACTCCCTCCCTGCGAACCGATGCGCACACGAGGGCTTCCGGAGGCCGGAACGGGTAACAGCGCCGTGCTGACTCCCTGTGTACAGCTCGCGGTCGTAGATCCAAAGTCCCAGTGCCATGGTTGAGCGGAGCAGTGAACTGCGGCGATGAGCAACAACAACGGCACACCGATGGCATGCGGCAATGCAATCCGTGTCATAGGATGTCTCCCTGCGGTAATGTTGATTCAGTCGAGCGGACACTCCCTGGTCCGCAATCAACATACGGAATGCAGATGTTCGTGGCAATGCAAACAGAAATCCGCAGGTTTGAGGTCGATATCCTCGACGTAGGTGGAGGAATTCATGACGCAGGGCAGGCCCGTGCAATGGCGCAGCCCGAACGTGTGACCCAGTTCATGCAGTGCCTCCTTGAAACAGCGGTCGGCGAGGATGTCGCGTGCCGGGGGCAGACCATAGAATTCGTTGTGCAGTCGAAACGTGGAGAACACCCCGGCGCGGTTGTTCAGTTGCGCCTGCCCGAACACGAATGTGAGCACGGGAACGAACAGGTCGTAGGGAGTGATGCCGAGCAGCTTCTGGGCGGTGGTACTGTTCTGCTCGAGCAATGCGGCCAGTATTTCGGTGGAATGGTACTGTTTGCGCGATGGATCGAGTGCGAAGTCGATGTCAATCGGGATGTGCTGGAGCTGGAGTCGTACCGGAATGACACGCTCAAGACGGGCGCACAGTGTATCGAGTGCAATATCGCGCGGATGAGCACCGAGAGGTATGAGGCGGATCTCCGTCATCGCATCCCTCTCATTCCGGTCGTTTCAGGCCGTATTTCTCGATTTTGTTGTACAGGGTGACCCGGTCGATGTTCAGAAGATCGGCAGTGCGCGAAATGTTCCAGTTGTTCTCTTCCAGCATCGATTGGATATGCCGGCGTTCCACATCTGCGAGGGACAGGTTCTTCCCGGAGGTGACGGGTGTGCCGGACATTTGCAGCGGCAGGTCGTCCGGTGAAATTTTTCCCGAGCGATTGATGACAACCGCCCGCTCGATCGCGTTTTCCAGTTCACGTACGTTCCCCGGCCATTCGTAGGAGAGGAGCATGTTCATTGCTTCCTCGGTAATCTCGTCGACATGCTTGTTCATCGAGGTCGCGTGCTGATGCAGGAAATGCTTCGCGAGGAGGGGGATGTCCGCGGTGCGTTCGCGGAGGGGCGGAAGGGTGATGGTGAATACGTTGATGCGGTAATAGAGATCCTCGCGGAATAATCCCTTTTTCACAGCATCCTCGAGATTCAGATTCGTGGCACAGATGAGGCGGAAGTCGGCTTTCACCGGACGTTCACCGCCGACGCGATGGAATTCACGATCCTCGAGAACGCGCAGGAGATCCACCTGCGACTTCAAACCCAATGTCCCGATCTCGTCGAGGAAGAGTGTGCCGCCGCGTGCCATCTCGAATTTGCCCTTGCGGCGATACTGTGCCCCTGTGAAGGCGCCTTTTTCGTGGCCGAACAGTTCGCTCTCCAGCAGTGATTCAGGAATGGCGCCGCAGTTGACCGGAATGATGGGAAAGTACTTCCGTTTACTGTTCATGTGCACGGCGCGGGCGATCAGCTCTTTGCCTGTCCCGCTTTCACCGAGGATAAGGACAGTCGAATCGGTCGGTGCGACGGTCTTGACCAGCTCGAATACTTTCTGCATCTGCGGACTCTCGCCGACGATGTTATCGACGAACTGCAGGTGGTCGATGCTCTCACGCAGGGCGACGTTTTCTCGCTGAAGACGGATACGTTCCACCGCATTGCGGACGAGAAGGGAGAGTTCGTCGGGATCAACAGGTTTGGTGGTGTAATCGAAGGCTCCGGCTTTCAGCGCGCGCACGGCGGTATCGACCGTGGCGAAGGCAGTGATGATGATGATGATCACCTCCTGATTGAATTCGCGGATGCGATCCTGCAGCGCAAGTCCGTCCATCCCCGGCATCTTGATGTCCAGAAGAATGATGTCGATCTGATGCTCCTGCATCTGTTTGAGAGCCTCGGCCGCGTTTTCGGCCGTGACCATTGTGTAGCCGTCGTCCTCGAACCAGGCTTCCAGCGATTCCCGAACACTCTGCTCATCATCCACGATCATGATGGTGACCTCTGATGGATCAAATGCTGTCATGCCTTCTCCTGCACTTCTTGTTGCGGACCGTTGAGAGGAATAGAGAGAATGAACGTCGCACCCTTTCCGGGTGCACTGTCCACGGTAATCTTGCCGGAATGGCTTTGTATGATTCCGTAGGCGATGGAGAGCCCGAGTCCGGTACCGTGTCCCTCCTCCTTTGTCGTAAAGAATGGTTCGAAGATGCGTTGCTGGTCTTCCCTGGAAATACCCACTCCCGTATCGCTGATTCGGATGAATACTTCCTGCTGTTCACGAGTGAGGGATACGCTCAGACGTCC
>JAFGKR010000054.1 GCA_016928515.1 Bacteroidota bacterium
CGACAAGAATCTGCTGCGAAACGCCATTCCCGGATACGCGGGCGGAGCACGGACCTGCCTGTATGATGCCCTGCTACGAACGATTTCTGCAGTATCCGCCCGGCCACAGAAGAAAATTATTATCGTGCTTGCGGACGGTGATGACAGCGGATGCGGCGGGAGTCCCTCCGCCGTCATCAGCGCGGCCAATACGGCAGGAGTGATGATCTATACGGTCGGCATCGGCGGAGCCAATCACGTCGCCCTCCAGAGCATAGCATCCTCGACCGGCGGAAGCTTTTTCGAGGCACAAAGCAATACGGAACTCATTGACGTGTACCGCCAGATTGCCACACTTCTGAGCCAGAATCAGACCGTGTCGCTTCGGATCAGGGGCCGAGCGGTCGCACCGATGCTCAGCGTCACTCCTGTCGCCCTGCAGTTCGATTCCACCCTGGTCGGCAGCGAGCGCTGTCTCGATGTAACCGTCTCGAACACCGGTGATGCTCCGCTGCGCATCGTGAACGTGGTTGCCACGGATGCGCAATTCACCGCTTCTGTTCCGCCCGATGCGATTCTCCCCGGTGACAGCCGACAGATGGCCGTCTGCTTCCGCCCGTCCATGATCCGGGAACAGAGTGGTACACTCGATATTGTCTATCTGCGCTGTGCGGAAGAGACCGTGTCGCTTTCTCTTACGGGCATCGGTTGGGACAGCCTGACCATTGCGCTCACCGGTACGTACTTTGAACAGCCGGATCGGACGATACAGATTCCCGTGCGTATCGTCGGCCGTCCGTTGCCGTCGTCCTACGATGTGCGTGACTATCATCTGCTGCTGACCTACAACACCACGGTTGTCGTGCCAGAACCTGCGGGCGGATTCACTGCAGACGGTACGCTGAGTGCATCGATGCCTACGATTGACCTGCTTCGCAGCAATGTCGCTGATGCCGGCATGGCCACGATTGACGCGAGCGGCGGGATCCCGCTTGCAGGTGGGGGCGATCTGCTGCGGCTCCGTTTGCGTGTGCTTCTGGGAAATAGCTTGCAGACTGAGCTGCGGCTCGTCGACGCGCAGATGGCTGACGGAAATCCGCGGCTCAATATCATCACTCCCGCCAACGTACAACTCGACAGCACCTGTTATATGCCGGAACGATTGATCGATGCACGGGCACGGTATGGTGTGACGCTTTTGTCCAACGCCCCGAATCCCAGCCGCGGCTGGACGATGGTACGTTACCATCTTGAAGCAACGGTTCCCGTCCGACTGCAACTGATGAGTGTTCTTGGAGATGTGATACAGACCATCGACATCGGAACACAGGAAAAAGGTATCCAGCAATACCGACTGCAGACAGATGGATTATCACCCGGCGTCTACTACTACCGCCTGGAGGCAGGGAGCGAAAGCGCCATCCGAAAATTCATCGTTGCCAGGTAGGAGGAAGCCATGAAGCACACACTCACTTTCTGCCTGTTCGCGCTGCTCCTCGCACCGCCTCCCCTGACCGCCGGTGAACCCGAGCCACCGATCGACAAAATCCTATATCCAGGAGCGCTGCTTCATATCCTTTTCGGACCCTATGCCGGTGTCAATCTCAACATGCACAGCGGATCATTTTCCACGATGGAGAACGGGGTCATCTGTTGCAACTTCGATGAGGGCGATGGCATCGGTACGGTCTTTGGAATCAAAGGGTTCATTCCACTGACAAAGCACTTCCGACTTTCTCCACGCCTCCATTATGAACAGCGCGGAGGTGATTTCACCGCGGAACTGCTCTCCTACCCCTTCTTCGGCAGCGGTCAATCCCTCGAGTATGTCGATATGGAGAACACGCTCGACGTAACACTCAACACTGTCGGTATCGACATCCTCGCCACGTACCATCCCGGTTTCGCGGGATTGTATTTCACCGCCGGACCTTCCCTCGGATTCATCGCTTCACAGAACTTCCGCAAGTACGAACGCATTCTCCGTCCTCCGGGTGTAACCTATCTGGACGGCGGGACGGAAAAAGTCGTGTTCGATGGTGAGATGGAAATCGTGAAAGACCTGCTGCTCGGGCTTCGCGGAGGCCTCGGCATTCTCGTGCCCGTCACCTCCGACATTCACCTGGATGGTGAAGCTCTCTATCATTTCCCTCTCGGCAGCGTTTCCTCTGAAGGAGACTGGAACGTCTCAGCCCTTCAGTTCACCCTTGGCATTCTGTTCGCTTTGTAACGCGGAGAGCATATCATGAAATACCTCATCCTCTTTCTTCTTATCTGTCTGCCGTTCGCTTCTGCAAAGCCGCAGCAATTTTCTGGTTTCAAGCTGGAGATCCACCCGCTCCCCGCGCACGTGAATTCGCAAAGCGATGATTACGCTCCCGTCATCAATACCCGCAGCAATGCCTTTTTCTTTACTTCGTACCGCGATACGGATTCGCGTGGCGAAGCCGACCTCTATTTGTCACGCATCGAGCGCACCGGTCTGACGGCTGCAGTCAATGCTGGTTTCCCTTATAACACGAAGGGAAATGATGGAGCGATCAGTTTCTCGGCGGACGGCACGATCGCCGTTTTTGCCACGGATGGCCGTGAAGATGGTCTGGGTGACACCGACCTGTACGTGGTGCGTTACTCCGGAGACGCGATCGTGGATATCACCAATCTCGGCCCTCTGGTGAATTCGGAATACTGGGATTCCCAGCCGACGCTTACAGCCGATGGCATGACACTGTTTTTCGTTTCGAATCGTCCCGGCGGATTCGGGGGAACGGATATCTGGACCACGACGCAGGATGGCTGGGGAAAATGGAGTGCAGCCCAGGTTCTCGCAACATCCGTCAATACGGAAAGCGAAGAACGCTGCCCCTTCATCTCTCCGGACGGCAGCGCGTTGTACTTTTCATCCGACGGTTTCCCGGGATACGGTGGTATGGATATCTGGATGTCCACGCGAAGCGACATCGGTTGGTCGCTCCCACAGAATCTCGGCTCAGACATCAACAGTGTCGCCAATGACATGTTTTTCCATTCCGCCGAAGAGGAACACCGCTTCTACTTCGCATCCGACCGGGAGGGAGGCATCGGTGGATTGGATCTCTACAGTGGAACACCCGACATCTTTTCCGCCGGTTTCTTCTACCTGAGCGTGCAGGTCATGGATACTGTTTCAGGGAGTCCCCTCCCTGCATCCGTCAGCGTGTACGATGTCGAGCAGGATCGGATTGTCCTGTCTTGGGATACCGATGCACAAACCGATTTTTACACGAATATACTCCCCGCCGGCAGGGATTATATCGTCCGCGCTCGCGCAGGGAGTGACCAGGAGGGAGAGAGACGCATCAGCAGTCCGAGCAGCGGGAGCAAGGAGCGCGCGCTATTCCGTTTTGGTCCGCTGACGCTGGCGGAGTTCGATCTCGGTCGCTACAACATTCCGTTTTTCGTTTCCGGATACTACCGGCCGAATACCACCGAAGAGCTTGAACGACTGTTTGATCTCCGCAGGGGCGATCTGCGCCGTGCAACATATATCGAGACTTTTGCCCGAAATTCCGACCGACATCACCAGTATCTCTCTTACGCTGCCACAGTCGAAACGATATTCGAGACCGTCCGTCTCGAAGCCACAAACAGCGTTTTTCCGCATCTTCTGACGCCGGGAAATGAGAATGAAATCCTTGACATCATCATCACCGGCTACGCAGACCCCCAGCCGATCGTCGGGCGATATTTCGAGGATGAATCTATCTCATTCATCGACCAGGACCGCGTGGAGCACACGGTTCGCGAAGGTGATGCGATGACCAATCTCGTCCTTTCAGGCCTGCGTGCGTGGCATTCGTCACGATATCTCGATGAGTTGTTCCGTACCTCCGGTGCGGGTGTGGAAGTCTATCGTCAATTGCGTGAGGACCGGAGAATCCGGTACACGATCGTCGGTGGGGATGTGCAGAGGGATACGCGGGATTACGATGTTCAGCGACGGATTCATATCCGCATGGAGAGGGCGGGATTGCAGCCCCGGGGTGAGACCGCTCCGGGCAGCTTCGATCTCAACGAACACCTCCGGGGAAACATCGAAGATCCCCGGTAGGACGACGGCGAGCATGAAGAAACGCAGGGATTTCCCTATGAGACGGTGTTTTCCGCCAGGAGGTGAATCAGTGTATCGATACTCTCGACGCGCTGCGCGTTGATCCGGGCCAGCGTATCGTCGTACCCCGCTGCGGCACGGCCTCCGATGATGATGCGGGTATCCTTTGGAAGCAGACGGGCGAGTGTCGACAACTCGGGACCGATGCGCGGGTCGTTTGTTGGGAAGACAATACTCAGCAGTACCACCGATGCCTGCAGGTCGCGTGCGGAAGCCGCAATCTCCTCCGCGGGGAGATCCGGACCGAGATAGGTGACATCCCAGCCGTTCATGGCGACGATGTTTGCAATCATGAGAGCACCGAGTTCGTGCATCTGTCCCTGCGGCGTTGCCGCAACGGCCGATGGCGCCCCTTCCGCCGCTCGACTGCCGCTGAGAAGATTCAACAGATAATTTCGCATCACAGCCGTTGCCACATGTTCATGGGCGATACGCAGGGAACCCTCCATCCATCCCCTTCCGATCTCATCCGATGTGGGGATGATCACCTGCTCGAGCATTTCCCGTTGTGTCAGCTCCGCGGAGGAGCGCAGCAGCGTTTCCTCGATCGCCCTCGCATCCAGCGCGCGCGCATGCCGGATCAACTGTTCACGGATACTCTTCGCGACATCCCCCTTCGTGGCTCCTCCATCTCCACTCCGGCGCCGTTGTTCCTCCTGATCGAGGAGCTCACGCAGTTCCGCCATTGACAGATCCGCGATACCGCCGATGGCATGGCCGTAATCCGTCAGCTTGCGCAGCAGCCGCAAATGCTCCACGTCTTCATCCGAGTACAGACGACGGTTGGTATCCGTCCGTTCAGGCCGGATAACACCATATCTCCTCTCCCATGATCGGATGACAAAGGGCGTCAGACCCGAGAGACGGGCTGCGACTTTCATGGCATAACGCGGCTGCTGCATGACTGAAATCTACCTCCTGTCTAATAAAAATGCAATATTTTGACAATATTTCTGATTCGAGAGAAATAATATCGAATAATTGTCAAGTATTGGAACCATGTAAACTAGACAATCGTTTCATATTCATAGACAAGGAAAGTAATTCCGCATCCATCATTTACATACAGGAGTTTCATCATGAGAAAGTTCGCTTTTTTCCTCCCGCTCTTCCTGATCGCCTTTGCGCTTCAGACGCCGATGCAGGCGAAGGAAGGTTCCAGGTCTCCCGAGAAGAAGAACATCGTCGGGGTCGCCGTGGAAGCCGGCTCCTTCACCATTCTTGCCAAGGCACTGACCGAAGCGGGGCTCGTCGACGCCCTTCAGGCCGATGGTCCGTTCACCGTTTTCGCACCGACCGACCAGGCATTTGCCAAGCTTCC
>JAFGKR010000055.1 GCA_016928515.1 Bacteroidota bacterium
ACGCGGAGAACACAGGGAGTGTTCTTTACCGCGCAAGACGCGGAGAACACAGGGAGTGTTCTTTACCGCGCAAGACGCGGAGAACACGGAGAGTACAGAGAATTGTATTGTCATGAGAACGAGTGGGGGCGAAGAGGTGTTTTCGGAAGAGGTGTTTCCGGAAGAGGTGCATTCCTTTGCTGTTGCGCAGCGGATGAACGATGGTTAACTTGTTTGATTGCGAATGAATGAAGGTACAAACATACTGGCGGTATTCGGATCCACCGGGTCCATCGGGCGGAATACGCTGGAGGTGGTGCGCCGGCATCCGGAGCATTTTGCCGTTCGCTATCTCACCGGCAATAGCAACGCGGAGCTGCTGATCAGGCAGATACGGGAGTTCCGTCCGATTGCGGTTGCTGTAACGGATTCCGAGGCCCGACGCCGTGTCCGCGACGCAGTTGACGGCAGTGTCGAGGTGCTCGACGAAAGCGGTTTTCCAGAGCTCGCCGGGAGGGACGATTACGATACGATGGTCAGCAGTCTCGTCGGTTTCGCCGGACTGCGGCCGACGGTCGCCGCCATACAGGCGGGGAGGAATGTCGCACTCGCCAACAAGGAAACCCTCGTGGTGGCCGGGGAAATCATGACCGCCCTCTGCCGCCGCCATCATGTACAACTGACGCCGATCGACAGTGAACACAGTGCGATCCTCCAGTGCATTGCGGGTGAACCCGCACACAGCATCGCACGCATCATTCTCACCGCCAGCGGCGGTCCGTTCCGGGGACGTCGCGTCGCGGAGCTCGAGACCGTCACAGCGGCCGAAGCGCTCAAACATCCGAACTGGACGATGGGAAACAAGATTTCCATCGATTCCGCGACACTGATGAACAAGGGACTGGAGGTCATCGAGGCCCACTGGCTGTTCGGAGTGGATGCCGATCGTATCGATGTGGTCGTGCATCCCCAGAGTATCATCCACTCCATGGTGGAGTTCTCCGACGGGTCGGTCAAAGCGCAGCTGGGTGTCCCCGACATGAAGATTCCCATCCACTACGCCCTGACCTGGCCCAACCGGATCGCCGCGGATTACGAACGCGTCGACATGGCACGGGTGGGCACCCTGACGTTCGAGGAGCCTGATCATATGACCTTTCCGTGCCTGCGTCTCGCCTACGACGCGCTGCGCACGGGCGGGACCGCACCAGCGATATTGAACGCGGCAAATGAAATCGGTGTTGCGGCCTTTCTGGCCGGGACACTCCCCTTCCCCGGCATCGCCGAGCTCATTGAGGAGAGCCTCGCACGCTGCCCGATACACGATGCGGATACACTGGAAGCTATCAGTGAAGCCGACCGGACCGCTCGGGACTTCGCCGAAGCCGCCCTTCCCCGTTTTTCCACAGTGCATACAACGATCCGATAATACATTTCCCATGGAAGCACTCGGTCAAATTCTCAGCCAGCTCTTTTATTTCATCATCATCATCGGGGTACTGGTTCTCATTCACGAACTGGGCCATTTCCTCGCGGCTAAGGCCTTCGGCATGCGCGTTGAGCGCTTCTCCATCGGTTTTCCGCCACGAGCCTTCGGCAAACAGATAGGAGACACCGACTATTGCGTCTCATGGCTGCCGATCGGCGGCTATGTGAAAATCTCCGGCATGATCGACGAAAGTATGGACACCGAACACCTCGAACGGGAGCCGGAACCCTGGGAGTTCCGCGCGAAACCGGTCTGGCAGCGTATCATCGTCATCACCGCGGGTGTGATCATGAACGTCCTGCTCGCCATCGCCATTTTCTGGGGCATCAATCTGACGCAGGGCACGGTGCATCACAAGAATACCACCGTCGGCCATGTGCAGTACGGCAGCGTTGCCGCTGCATACGACCTGCAGCCCGGCGACAGAATCGTACGCATCAACGGTGATGCGGTGGAGACCTGGGAGGCGGTGCGCGAAGGTGTGCTGTTCTCACAGCTCTCGAGCGACCTGATCATCGGATTCGAACGCGACGGCGAAAGCAGGGAAACCGTGGTCCCGGCCAGGAAGCTGGAAGGTCTGGGAGCGGATGATTTCGGCATCAGTCCCGAAGGCGCGGAGACCTATGTCGGCGGTGTGGAACCAGGGCTTCCTGCCTCACGTGTCGGCATGAAGGAAGGCGATGTTCTGATCAGCATCAACGACGTTCCAACGTATCTCCCGGCGGACGTCATCCGTGTGGTAAGTCAGAATCCCCTGAATCCCGTCCCCGTCGTGTGGATGCGCGACGGCAAAGAGATGGAATCCCTCGTCACTCCGACCGAAAGCGGAAAAATCGGTATCATTCCCGTTCCACGCATTCCCGGGCCAGTGGAGCGCGTGCAGTACGGCGTTTTCGAAGCCCTCGGCGTCGGGGTAACGGGCCTGGTGCGCATCACAAACATTTTCCTGACCAACATCTGGCATATCATCATCGGGGAGGCGAGCTTCAAGCAGAGCATCGGCGGACCCGTAAAGATCGCCGAGATGGCGGCGCAGTCCGCGGAAGCCGGATTCATAAGCTTTCTCAGCCTGATGGCACTTCTGAGCATCAGTCTCGCCATCATCAATATCTTCCCCATCCCCGCTCTCGACGGCGGACACCTTGTTTTTCTGATCTACGAGGGACTGTTCCGTCGCGAGGTTCCGAACAAAATCAAGATCGCGCTGCAGCAGGTCGGCATGGTGCTGCTGCTGGCGCTGATGTTGTTTGTGATTTATAATGATATTTTTTAGGGAGCAACGTGACAGATCATGACAAAATGGCAAGATACACCCATCTTGCCATCCTGCCATTTTGCCATCTTGCCATCTTGCCATCCTGCCATCTCCCTACCGGGATTCTTCGGGCGACTCCGAAGATGAGAGATTCTTCAGATAATACGACAGCGCCATGAATCCGCCGACGATTTGTTCGTTGCGAACGCGGATGCCTTCCGGCACGGTGAGCTCCTGCGGCGTGAAATTCCAGACCGCGCGCACTCCCGCTTTTACCGCGATGTCTGTCAGCTCCTGTGCGCTGTCCTTGGGCACCGTCAGGATGATGAGCTTGATCTGATGCTTCTGAATCATGGATGCGAGGCGAAAGATGGATACCACTTCATGCGAGCCGATCATACTGCCGATCTTCGCCGGGTCATTATCCAGCACACCGACGATCTTCAATCCGTATTGCTCGAACCCGGGATACGTTGCCAGTGCCGTTCCGAGATGCCCGCTGCCGACGACCAGCGCTTCGGTGATGTCCTGCAGTCCCAGAAACTCCTCGATGCGATGACGCAACGCGGAGATGCCGTATCCCTGATTCTGTTTTCCCCGGATCTGAAGATCCGCCATATCCTTGCGCACAAGGGTTTCATTGATCTCGAGAATATCGGACAGCTCCCGTGAGGAGATATGTTCCCGGCCGAGTTCCTCGAAAGCACTCAGGATCTGATGATACCGCGGAAGACGACGGAATGCGGCTTTTGATATTCGTTCCATTCTTCTATCACCTGCTTCTGCTGTGATGGAGCGGTCCGGACGGCTCGATATTCATTGGATGCAGCACACATGGATGGGATCCAATGTCTGCGGAATGAAAGCGAGTGGATATGCGAACATTTTCACGAAAAAAATAGGTCTTCCGGTTCAGGAATCCAAGTCGCCGCTCTGGATGCGCCGCCCAGGAGACAACTCCGGCAGCGATTCCGGGCACAATACCCGGTGGCGAGTTCGATCATACCCTGCTGCTCGGTCGCGGATGAACAGAAATGTTCCAGAGCCTGGGCGATGCGGCGCGTATGACGATTCTGCGGTGCGGGCGCAAGGGTGAAGTACAACGTCGCAGCTGCGCGACCGAGCGCCGGCAACCCACGCTCCGCGGCATGCAGCCGCACACATGGAGCGAGGACGTTCACGACGAGTTCGAACGTGCGCTCCGGACCCGGCTGGCCGGTGCGGACACGTCCGCCGAAAAGCGGAACATAGGCATCCACATCCTGCTCCCCCGATAGAATCACATCAAAACAACGCCGCCACCACTCCGGATCATCCAACCGGGGTGCCCAGTCGGCGAACCACCGCAAACGTGACAGCGGCCGGTTTCCGGGAAGTATTCCGGAAACATTCCAGCCATCCGCCGTCGCACCCGGAGCGTCCATCCCTCCATCCAATCCTGCCGCGTTCGTCAGCAGTGAGAGGCGTGCGCGATATCCGGCCCCGTGAAGTGCCGCCAGCGGCACCTGCTGCGCGAGACGCTCGAAGGAGTCTTCGTTGCCGCCGTACCCCAAGGCCCGCGCAACAGCTTCGTACACCGTCTGCCGCCAGGCCTCGGGTGTGGTCATTTTTCCTGCAAGGACATCCAGGCGACGACCGAGTCGCTCCTGCTTTCGTGCGAAGCGCTCCGCGGACGCGAGTACGAGCATCGCGTCTGTGAGCAACGGATCCGCCCGGTGTTGCGACGTGATACAGGGAAGCCGCCCCGATGCACGGAGCGACGGGATGGTGCGTCGAACAGCCGCCCAACTCCCACGCAGGGGTACGGCCAGCTGAGTGGCGAGGATCACGGTCTGGGGAGCGGCGGAGAATCGTGCCTCCGCATACAATGCGACATGCAGTACGACGTCACCGTAGCGGGGATTCTCGTGATGCCGGTGACGCTCCCAGTCTCGCTCCCGTACATGCACCTCGATCGCACCACGCTGCAACACGCCGTCAATGACGACTGTCGCGTCAAGAAAATCCGGTCCATCATGACGATTGCGCCTCCCGGCATCCAGCACACGCACCTGTGCACCGCCACGGGTGTGGAATATGCGCTCGGGATGCAGCTCACTCAGCCAGATCGCGATGACATGCTCTTCCGGCAAAACCGGATATTGCGGAACCGGACGACGTTCGGAGACAATATGCGGAAAGATTACGGACATGAGGCTCCCGATTTCCGGTGATGATCATACAACACGGCCCGGGAGCGGGGAGTTCCGCCGACGGTCAGGACTGGCGGAGGGAAGCGATGTAGGCGGTGTAGTCGCCGGAACGGAAAACGGCGGATCCGGAAACGAGGATGTCCGCGCCCGCACGAAGCAGTTCCGCTGCGTTGTCGCGTGTCACGCCGCCGTCCACCTCGATGCGGAGATCCTTGCGCCCCGCCGCATCCGCCATCGTGCGCAGCTCGCTGATTTTTTCGAGTGCGCGCGGAATGAAGCGCTGTCCGCCGAAACCCGGATTGACACTCATGATGAGCACCATTTCGATATCCCCGATGATGTCCCGGAGAAGTGAAACCGGTGTGGCGGGATTGATGCTGACACCCGCCGGAATGTCCATTGCATGGATGGCCTGCACGCTCCGGTGGAGATGGGGACAGGCCTCCCAGTGGACGGTGAGAATATCCGCTCCGGCATCACGGAATGCCGCGAGATATCGGTCGGGATCGGTGATCATCAGGTGCACGTCCAGTGGACGAGCCGCGTGGCGTTTGATCGCCTCGACAATCAACGGTCCGATGGTGATGTTGGGCACGAAGTGTCCGTCCATCACATCCACGTGCAGCAAGTCGGCGCCGGCCTCTTCCACGGCGCGCACTTCCTCGGCGATGCGCGCAAAGTCACAGGAGAGCAGAGACGGAGCGATCAGCGGGCGACGATTGGGAATGGGTGTCATTTCTCCTCCGGGACACGTGTGAAATGCAGCTTGTACAGGGGTTTGCCGAGACGGATCTGCAGCTGATCCCCGGAGATCCGTGATCGCTCTCCCGGCCGAACGAGCGTTATCGCTGCCATGAACAGGGTGTCGCCGGAATAGTACAGATCGAAGATGTTGCCGGAATCCTCCGGTCCGTCGGGTAGGGTGATCAGCTTCACGCTGTCTCCGTCCACTTCGTAGCGGCAGTCGCCTCTCCCCTCGAGTCCTTCCTGCCCGATGGTGGCTTTCCCTTCCGCTTCGAAGAATATGAGATTACCGTCTCCGTTTTTCCACGCGCCGGGGAGGCGCTCGGCCGTATCCGCTTCGCCCGAACATCCGGCGAGGAGCAGCAGAAACACTATGCCGTGAATCAGAAACGCAGGCGAGGCGTGCGGCAGGTGGCGGAATGTCCGTATCATGAGGACTGCTCCTTTTGCGTGGCGGAGACGAGTGTGTCTGCGGTTTCGCCGACGGCGGCGGCGATGCCTTCAAGATCGATCATCTGTATGCATTCGAGGTTGTACGGGCAGACACGCTTCCAGCAGGGCGCGCAGTGCAGTCCCTCGGGAATGAATTTCCGTCCGCGGTCGTAGAGATCGATTTCCTCCCAGCAGGAAAGACCGAACCAGGCGAGTACATGTTTTCCCAATGCGATCCCGAGATGCATGCCGAAGCTGTCTCCGGTCACGAGGATGTCAGCGAGATGTTCATAGCAGATCCCGCGGCGCAGTCCCTCTTCAGTGGGTGTAGAAATGAGGCGTCCGCTATCTGCGAGGGATACCAGGCGTGCGGTGATTTCTGCGTTGCGTGCCGTATCCTCCGGTCCCCCGAGCAGAAGAAAAACCAGACGCTCGTCTGTTGCGAGTTGTGTGATCAGCGACAGGTGCTGGTCGACGGTCATTTTTTTGTTGGGATACAGCTCCGAGCAGCCCGTGTTGAATCCCACTGCGACACGGCCATTCAATTTCCATTCCGCCCGCAACCGGGAGCAGAATTCCTGCTCCTCCGCCACAAGGTTCAGAATGTATGGATCCCGCTTGTAGGGCAGCATCCAGCTTTCGGCAAGGATGTCCTGTCCCGTCCGCGTGTTGACGCGGAACTTCAGATGGTCGTTGAGTCCCATGCGATAGTTGTACTCCGCTTCCGGATTTGCGGGAACGATCTGTCCGCGCTTCGAGAGGGTGAAGCCGCGGAGTTCCCCTGTGCGCAGGGATGCGGCGAAGGCGCAGGCATCGAGAGATTTGTCTGCATTCAGCACCATGTCGAACTCCTGCTGTTGCAGGATGAGGCGGCTGGCATCGTCCCAGACGAACACGCGATCCACTGCGGGATTGTGATCGAGCAGAGGAGCGGCATTGCCCCGGGTAATCCAGAACACCTGACTCACCGGCCATTGACGCTTGATGCCCGCCAGCTGTGCCGTGGTCATCAGCACGTCGCCCATGGCATCGAGATTGATGATCAGGATGCGCGTGCCGATCGGGTCCGGATGGCGGCAACCATCGCTGCAGTCCTCTCCCGGGAAGCAGGGTTTGTACCCGTTGAAATGCTTGCAATTGACGCCGTTCGTATCGATGGGCATGGATTCTCTCGCTTTCTTCAATCTTAAATGTACGCATCATCGGGGAGGTTTCCATGGGGAGGCATTCTCCATCCCTCTTGATGGGGCGAGCCGTTGGCTCGCCCGCTCAATCCGTGCTTCTGCCTGCGTTTTGTAAGGGCGAGCCGTTGGCTCGCCCCTGC
>JAFGKR010000292.1 GCA_016928515.1 Bacteroidota bacterium
ACTGTCATGCGCAGATACCCGCAGCGATGCCTGCCTTCCCGGTAGAGCGGACGGTGATCAAGCAATCCTGCGGTAAGGCGCAGGTAATCGGCAAGGTTGACCACCGCAGCACCGGACAGAGACAGTCCAGAGCGGTTGAACCATCCTTCGCTGCCGAACGCCAGCTCGATGACGGGCTGGATGGATGATGTGATTTGGAATCCGGCTCCTGCGGCATACAGCTGCATGATGGCTTCTCCAGCATGTTCCATCGGAAGCAGAACGGTGGCATTCATCGAAGCACTGAGGCGTCCCCGGATGAGTGTCGCAGCTGCACCAGGTGAAAGGCTCCATGCATCCGATCCTGGCAGCATTCCCCCGACACCCATGGAAATACCCATGGGAAATTGCAGCGAGGTGTGCAACGCAACGGTCCATCCCGCTTCCGCATCGTTGAAAACCCTCCACTTCATGCCGACGGAACCGTCCCCGAGGCCGGTCCCGCTCTCGAGTTCTCTGTCGTGCCGCTGATGATCACACCATCAGACGGTCGCGTTCACATCGAGATCATCAGTCATACCGTATGTCAGTCCCAAACCTGCGGTCCCCGTCGTGCTGCGCTGTGTGATTCCGTGCACAACACCGTCGTTATCATGGGAAAACCGATATCCGAATTCCATTTCCACCGCACCGGCACCGATGGTCGGGGCGTCGATGACATCGAGTTTGGCGGGTTCCGTTTGAAATTCCTGGGCGGGAAGTGTGCCACAGAGCAGCGCGGTGAGGAGGAGCGGTATGAAGATGTTCATGGAGGTGCGATATTCTTATTTAGACTACATAGCATGTAGAATACACACAACAGACAAGAATATCACAAGACAATCGGGTCCGTTCCTGATGGGCAGGATCGGACGATGTCGTTCCGGCTACAGCTCGCCGCGGATGATGCGGCGAATCGGTTCATTGTCCGCAAACACCTGCCAGAAGGCTACCCTGCCGTCCCGCACAACCACCCGCCACGCAGCAGGAACGCTCCATACATGATGGGGCCGGCGCTGTCCATCCGGAGCATAGGTTCCCGAGGCCGTCCCTATGAGCACAACCGTCTGCCCATCGGTACAGTGGGCTTCGATTTCGATGTTGTAATCCGGCACGAGGTGAAAATATCCCTCCCAGGCATCGATCATCCTTTCCTTCCCGTGGATTTCCATACCGAGGGAATCCACGAAATGATGATCGTCCGTGAGCAGTGCACTGATGTTATCGACATCCGCGCGATTGATGGCATCGATGAATTCCCAAAGGGGATCAGTATCCGACATGTATCACTCCTGGACGGTTCGAGGGATAACGCTGAGGGACGTTAGAATCTCGCGCAGACTCACGCAGCTGACCTGGCTGCGGCATGGTCAAAGCGAACGCCGGTCAGTTCCTCGGAACGTGACCAGAGGCGATCTGCGAAACGCGTGTCCATCGCGCGCCGGATGGGGGAAACGCGCTCAGGGTGTCCGCTCAATTCAAGAAATCCTCCCGGGCCAAAATACTCTCCGCCCTTCACACCGGGATCTGTCGCAGCACGAAGTGTCGGCAGGGCGGCACGCTCGACATCGTGCGCAATCAGCTTGCTGCTCCATTCCAGAAAGCGTGAGTGGCGCTGCAGTTCCGTCATGGCGACACCGGGATGGGCGGCCACCGCAATGGTGTCGCTGTCCGATGCGGCGAACCTGCGCTGCAACGCAAGCGTAAAATAGAGATTGGCGATTTTGCTGTCACCATAGGCCTGCCATTTTCGATATCGGCGCCGCTGCCAGTTCAGATCATCGAGATCGATCTTCCCCATCTTGTGTGCACCGCTGCTCACGGTGACCACGCGCGACCCCGGAGTACGAAGCAGCATGTCGAACAGCAATCCGGTCAGTGCGAAATGTCCGAGATGATTCACGCCGATTTGCAGCTCGAATCCGTCGGCAGTCAGTGTATATGGAGGGATCATCACACCGGCATTATTGATAAGAATATCCAGACTCCCGTGCGATGCGCGGAAATGTTCCGGGAACTTCTCAATTGCTCTCAGATTCGCCAGATCAAGCGAGATAATATCGAGTTTCGCATCTGGATGCACCGCACGGATACGCTCCGCGGCATTCTCCGCCTTCATGCGATTGCGAACTGCGAGTACGACGGTTGCGCCCTTGCCCGCGAGCTCCCGTGCGGTGATCAATCCGATGCCTGACGTGGATCCGGTGACGATTGCGACACGTCCGCTCTGATTTGGGATATCCTGTAATGTCCATGTTCCTTTACGCTTCATTTTTCAGTCTTCCTGCTTGTTTTCCATTCCTGATCCGTGCTCTCACCGCCACGATGACGGTCCTTGATACTGTAGCACGGACAACACCGGCAATGCGTCACAGGTTCCGGAGTAAAAGAAGAGCCCGCCGAAATACCCGGCAGGCTCCTTCATCGCGGTACAGGACGCTGGAGTTTACATCCCCCAGAGATCCCCTGTGTTGACCGGTTGCCCCTGCAGCTTGAGGTAATAGAACAGCTGTCCCTTGTGCTGCTTGAGATGATCGACCATCTGAAGCATGCGCTGTCCGAGAGGCAGCTGCATCTGATCCCACGGCGCCGTGGCGATTCTGTCCTGCAGGTCCTCCTCGCTCACGGATGCGAGCATCTCATGCGCCAGGGCCTTGTCCTCCGCGAGCAGCCGTTTCGCTTCCTCCACGCTCGCGACGGCCGGCAAGGCCTCCGCAGGCGGAAGCATGTCTTCGGGTGAGAGATCTCTCATATCCACTCCCTCGGGCATCCCCCAGTCCCCGGTCACGAAGCCCTTGATGCTCGCGCCGCAGGCATTGGTAATGTGATGGAGAAGCTGCCCGGTCGTCATCCAGTTCGTGCCGGATTCGGGTTTCCAGCCGAGCGCGTCGTCAGAGACGCGGCTCATCAGGTTCTGTGCAACGGCGTAGTTGTATTCGATGGCGCCGCCGATCGTGTCTTTCAGAGTCATGTATTCCTCCATGATGGTTTGTGGGTACTCGAAACGAACAGAGTTTCCGCTCCTCCCGGATCGTCTCCCATTGGACCTGGATTATTTCGTTCCTGCAGTATGCTTGATCTGGTATCCCTGTCTGATCCCGTTGTCCCATTCGTATTCAAAAAGGATATCATAACTGATGCTTCGGATGTGCTCCTCGGTGAAATGACGACTCGCACCTTGATCATCGATGACGGTGATGTTCATGTACGAAACCTCGTCGGCGGTCAGCTGTATCGGCTCCTCTCCCGCTTCAGTCGGTGGCGGCATGGGAAGATTCACGCTGATAACGCCGTTGCTGCCTTCGCCGCGCCCGACGATGATCCCTCCACCAGGGAGATCCGTATTCACTTCCCATTCCGCTTCGAACA
>JAFGKR010000293.1 GCA_016928515.1 Bacteroidota bacterium
ACGCTTGAAATTCAGGTTCGGCTGTGCCTCCGCCGTCTGCATTGTTCCAAACAATGCCGTCAGAAGAAGGACAACACCCAGCGTGCGCATGGAGCGGGCAGCGTTCACAAGGTTATTCATAGACTATACCTCAGTGCAGAAATGATATGCAGTCTTGACGTTTTCGTATGTAATCGTTATTCAATCACGGTCAATTCAACGCGACGGTTGCGCTGACGACCCTGCGGTGTTTCGTTGTCGTCGATCGGCTGGGATTCACCATAACCCTTCGAGATGATGATATCGTCGGGGACGCCGTTCTCCGTCAGATAGCGTTTCACCGCAGCCGCACGGCGCTCGGAGAGATCGAGGTTGTACTCTTCGGTCCCGAGTGCGTCGGTATGTGCGGAAATCTCGAAGCGGCGACCCGGATTCTGAAGGATGAAGCGAATCGCACGTTCCAGCTCGGGTTTGGATTCCGGACGCAGGGTCGCTTTGTCGAAGTCGAAGAGAACGGTGAGATTCGTTTTTGGTGGAACGGTGATGATCGGCGGAATCGGCTCGAGGGCGATGTCCTTTTCCAGGCGGCGGTAGGTTGTCAGCTCCGGTACTTCAAACACTTCAGATTTGAAGATGTACCCCTTCTGCTCGGCACTGATACGATACTCGCGGCCGGCGGGGACGATGAACTGATACTGCCCGCTCTCCAGGCTCTGGAACTTGTTGATGATTTCACCCGTGCCGTAATCCTCGATCGTTATCGGGGTGGATGCCAGAGGCTGACCCGTCTCGATATCAGTGACGACACCAAAAATGTTGACAACGGCATCCGGCGGGAAGGGTGGATCAAGCAACATATAGATGTCGAATTCGCCGTAGCCACCCGGTCGGTTCGATGCGAAGTACAGTGTGTCGCCCGACAGCGTCGAGCTGATGAACACGTCGTCGTTCGCGGAATTGATCGGGTATCCGAGATTCATCGGCCGCGACCAGCGGCTTCCCTGGTTACGTGTCACGTAAAGATCCATGCCGCCGGCGGCTTTGGAGTTCTCTCCGTCCGGAAAACCGTCAGAGGCGTAATAGAGAGTGCGGCCGTCAAAAGCGATGGAGGGTGTGCGCTCCTCGCCTTTGGTGTTGACGTCCGGTCCCAGATTCACTGGACGCCCCCAGGTGCCGTCGAGCTGACGGCGTGACATCCAGAGATCCGTTCCCCCGTAGCCACCTGGCCGGTCGGAAGCGAAGTACAGTGTTCGTCCGTCCGGGGAGATCGATGGCTGGGATTCCCAATAGGTCGTGTTGATTTGATCGAAGTTGTCGACAATCGCGTTCATCCGCAGGTCCTTCCCCTCGGGATTATCGAGGTTGCGTGCCTTGGACCATTCCGTGCCGCGGTCGTTCCACTCCGCCATGTAAATGTCGCATTTCCCGAAACCGTCCGGCTGCTGGCAGAGAGCCAGATACAGTGTGCGGCCGTCGGGTGAGATCGAAATGGCTCCCTGGGACTCCGGAGTATTGATCGCCTCCGAAAGATAGACAGGTTTTTCCCAGTTGCGCTCGATGTGATTGACGCGATAGACGTCATCCCAGTAATCCTGCCGCTTCGGATTGGGGCGGCGGGATGTGAAAAAGAGCGTCCCGCTTGCGTCGACGGCGGGAGCGTAATCATCCCAGGCGGAATTCACATTTTCACCGAGATTTTCCACCACACCGCCCGTGACAAGGGCGATATCCGCGGGATCTGCGCCGGAACAGCCAGCGATGAGAATCCCGCAGAAAATGATGCTGAGGAAGGAAGTAACGAATCGTTGCATGAAACTCAAACCCGCAGAGTGTGGGAGAATCGTGAATTGGAGGGCGCCTAGAAGGCTTCGTATTTCAGGCCGATGGAAATCTGGACGGACATCACCTTCCAGTCCTCGATGGGAATGTCCTTGCCCCGGTCCGTCACCGTTTCCGTGATTTTCGTCAGCGGATATCCGACCCGGATCTCGGGATTGATATACCAGCGCGGCCGTACGATGTAATCGTACCCGAAACCGACCATACCCTCCAGCCGAAGCATTCCGTCGAAGTCACCGGTGGATACTTCGCGGCGGGTGTCCAGAAGCTCACGATACGAGAGTTCCGCATCCACGATCTCCTGATCATGCCGCACCTGCGAGGCAACGGCAAGACCGACGGCAGGACCGGCAAAAACATACCAGCGCGCCAGGCGCGGCTGCCAGCGGAGAAACAGTCCCGCAGTCATGTACGAAAGCGACACGTCACCGATTTCTTCGTAGGTGACCGGAAAGATCTGCACCAGTGATCCGGTGGACACCGGTGTAGCAATGTCGCGTTCGTAGGACTCCTTCGTGTGCTTGTTGTCATAGGAGAACTTGGCCATCACCGCCCAGCTGGGCGACCAGGCATACGTGATGTCGGCTCCTATCTGGGCGCCGACATTGCCGAGGTTGAAACCGCCTTCGAAATTGCAATCGCAATCCGTGCGGAAATCCCCGATGTTGGTGTTGTGATTCAACCCCAGGAAGCCGCTGACGAATACTCGCGAAACGTCAGGGCTGTAGACGGTCTGTGCCGTCGCGGCGGACGACACAAGCAACAGGCTTGCGATCGCAAAACATGATCGCATGAAGGATAATCTCATAAGCACACCTGATATCAATGACCAATGGAAAAAACAACCTGTATCAAAACGTGGGTGAGAAAGCTTCCCATGAGCGGAGGCGTTTCTGAGCGAGATAGAAATGGGACCTGGAGCTGAAAAGCCGGAAAGTCTTTAAAAAAGCCAACTTATGTGAATCATATTCACAGAGGAAAATACGAAAAATGCAGTCAAAGTCAATGAAATTTCCCTCTCGCGCAGGGGAATTATCATTGACTGGATGCACACATCGGCAATGACTTTCAGGCATGTGTCTCAGAGTAGTTTGTGTTGCGCGATCAGCTCTCGCTCCACCATCCGCCAGATCTTCTGGCAGGGGAATGAATTGGAATATAAGGCTTCGTCCAGAATTATGGAATCAATTTTCCGGGGGTGAAGATCCTGTATGATTCGCAGATCGTGAAAGTGGCGGACTGAGCCGTTCAGCGTAATAGATAAGTTAGTCCTTTCCGCAAGCAGAAGCAACATGTCTGTGTCCGGACCGCTTCCCCTGGCCCGAGCGCCAGAGTCAGTTATAATCACGCGCTGAACACCACGCTCCTTCAGGTGCAGGGCGCTGTCCAGTGCATCGAACTCCGCGCGGCGCCCATGCATACAAAGCATGCCATCTTCGATCTCCATGGCGATGACTATTTTCCGAGGTCCGTAACGATCCAGCAACTCAGGGATGAACGCGGGATCACGCTCCTCCGGAAAATCGATGACCACACGATAGACGCCGATATCCTCAATGGCAATGCGCACATCCTCGACATCCGAGAACCCTCCGGCCAGCTGCAGGGGGATATCCACCGCTGTGACGATCTCGCGCAGCATCTGCTGCTGTGCGCGAATCCCGGTTTGATCCATATCCGTGACGACAACATGTAGCGCCTTCGCGTTTTCACCGCGCCAGAGGCGCGCCACCTGCCGCGGATCGGACGGATAGCGCCCCTCGGTGCCATGTGCGCCCTCAGCAGTGCGTAGACATTTCCCGTTGGCGATATGCAGTGCGGGGATGATCAGTATCACGATGGAATCCGGTAATCCGCGCCCCTACAGCGCGTAAGGTTCAATACTGTTCTCGACATGTGCGTCCTGCGTCCACCAGAAATTCCGAGACTCCGGGACCATCTCCTTGAGTTCCTGGGGCGGTTCGACGTACAACCGCACATTGACATCCGTCTGCAGGGAACGGCGACGAACACGTCCCGCATCCATGTTGAAGATCGTCAGTCCCTTGCCGTTCACATCAAAGGCATCCATCGTGGCTATCCCCTGGCCCGTGTCCATTGTTTTCCCACCGGTGTAAATGGAAGTCAGAGCTGCATCAATATGTGCCAGCCTTCCGCTCTGGGCGTCGACAATCTCCCGGATCCGATACACGGCGTCATTGCGGTATTCGAGATACCCGAGTTTTTCGGGACGGACGATCGTCCAGCTGGAGTCCTTCCCCACCGGTGCGTCGGGCAGCTTCTGAAAAGCGAGCTGCAGCACCTGCTTCAAACCGGTGTTCGCGTACTCCTGTTCCAGACTCTGGCGATAATCGGACTTGGTTGTCGCATAATCGTCGCTCAGAAAATTTTTGATCACATCCCCGAGCTTCTCGATACGCTGTATCTGTCCGTCCCCGGCGACGACGATCTCGAACGGCGTATCCACCGGAGCATTATACTGGGCGTAGAGCTTGTCGACCTCTGGGGTGTTGTCGGCGCGGGAGTCATACGACATCGAGCGTTCGCGGCCCACGGTGCTCTGCGTGTGGGCATAGGTCACGCGGTCGCACAGAACACGCAGCCGTCCGCCGCCGCCTGTGCCCGCCTCCAGTACTTCGAAGCGATACCAGTACGTGATCACCTGATGATTGCTGTCCTTCACCGTGTCGGACACCTGCGTCACCTGCTGATCGGTGGCGATGCGGTACCCGAAGCGATCACCCTTCCGGAAGGTATAGCGAAGCGGCACCGGGGTGTCGAGTACGATAGGAGAACCGCGCTCCTCCGCGTTGATCCGATCCGCTCCCTCAAGGTTGGCCGTCCGTACATCCGTGGAATCGGCCTGCGCGCCGTCATCGCCTGAAGATTGGCAGGCAGCGACAGCAAGGAGAAGACACAGCAACATGATCGGATACGGGAATCGCATGGGAACCTCCGGGGCGGCAGTTCAGGGATACAGGAGATACGGAATGCGCTTTTCGGCGAAATGCGCCTCGGCATCTGTCCAGATCGGAGCGTTGGAAGGGATGTCCAGAATACGCACATCCCCCGCCAAAGTAATAAGATACGATGTCATGGTCACTTTTTCACCATGGAGCCGACGCAGTGTCTGCAGGAGTTGGACACCGCAGTGCCATGCATCGAAGCGCCGCCGGTCGGTGATGCGCAGCCGCACGCCGCCGCAGGACTGCCCCTCATACCGCGGCCGGGTCGCGCCAGGCCGCGATGTCGGCACAAAATGCACCGCTTCGAAGCGCACACCCGGAAGTCCCTGCGCGCGCATGATTGTGGCCAGCGTGTCGGCATGCACGAAGGGCGCACCAACCTGCAGAAAGGGATGGTCCGTGCCCCGTGCTTCGCTTACGCTACTGCCCTCGAAAAGACAGGTGCCGACGTAGGCGAGAGCCGTCTCAAGCATGGGGATGTTTGGAGATGGCGCAATCCATGGGAGACCGGTGTCATCATGATACATGCTGCGCCGCCATCCACGCATGGGAATGACATGCAGAGCAGGGACGGCCCCGTCGCGCAGCCATCCCTCGGCAACCGCCATGCGCGCAAGCTCTCCCATCGTCATCCCGTGACGAACCGGTACCGGGAAATACCCGACGAAAGAGCGCAGGCTATCCTCCATGACAGGCCCCCGCACCCGCTCCCCACCGAGAGGATTCGGCCGATCGAGCAGCACGACCGGGATGCCCGCGGCCGCCGCTTCCTCCATGCAGAAGGCGACAGTGGATACGTATGTATAGTAGCGAACCCCGATATCCTGCACATCCATCACGAGGACATCAATATCCTTGAGCATGGCGGCCGACGGTCGACGTGTTGCGCCGTAGAGCGAATGCACCGGTATACCATCCAGCATGTGCGAGACCACATGCGCGCCGGCATCGGCACTGCCGCGGAATCCGTGCTCTGGTGTGAATATGGCCGTGATGTGCATATCCGCCCGTGCGCGCAATGTATCCAACAGGAAGCGGCCGTTGCCGAGACGAGTGCTGTGATTACAGAGCAGTCCGATGCGTCTTCCCTGCAGGAGATGAAGAGAATCCGCGAGCAACACATCCGCACCGAGCTGCACCCGCGCGAGACTGTCCGGTGAATCATTGCACCGTCTGAGGGATATGAGGTGTATGCCTGCATCCTTCCCCACACGAGGATGCAGTGTGCCTTCCGCCATGGCGGCTGGCACACTGCCGGTAGTTGCGGCTGCGAGCAGAACACACAGAAAAATTGCGCTTCCCGTTCTCATGGATACACTTCGCCGACGACAGCACGATACAGGGACCATGCGGCGAGGGACATCCCATCCCAGAGCCGGCCGTCCTTGATCATACCGTCGATTTCATGTGCAGTACAGCTGATGATCTCGAATTCCTCTGTATCGTCCGGCTCCGCAGTACAATGCTGAAGGTCCTCTGCAAGGAAACAGTGACACAGTTCCTCCGTTACTCCGTTGAAGGGATTGAAGACACCGATCTGCTGCCAGTGCGCTGCTGCGAGGGCGGCTTCCTCGGCCAGTTCCGCTGCAGCGGCGCCCGCCGGACTCTGGCCGTGCTTCAGTCCTCCCGCAGGAAACTCGACACTCTCCCTGTCGTTGAGATAGCGGTACTGACGGACCAGGACAAAGCGTCCGTCCTCCCTGCGCGGAATGATCATGACGGATCCAGGCGTACGGACGAAGTGATATTCGCCTTCCGTCCCGCCGGGATGCCGTACATGGTCGCGCATGTAGGTCCACCATGGATTGCGGTGGATCACTTGTTCACTCAGTTTTTGCCAGCGTCGGAGTGCCATGATGTCTTCCTTCGTTAATCTCCCAGGCGTCTTAAAAGGAACACGTTCCAGTCCACATGATGCCGCTGGTAACGGAGATAGGTTTCCTGCTCGTCGCGGGCCCAGTCGAGAAACTCCTGCAATTGCGCATCGTCGGGATGTGCGCGCGCCCGGTCGCTGACCGCCTTCCATTGCATGCTCATGTAACGGTCCCATTCATCCGGGGTGCTTCGTAACGCCCAGAGAAGCTCCAGTCCCCTGTCGTCTATGGCACGCAACAGCGTTCTGCTGCCTGTCATGTCCCAGTCGAAAGATGCCAGGTAGTCTTTGTATCGTTTCGGTAGCGGGGGCTCGGCGCTGAGCTCGCCGATGATGATGCAGCCATTGCGCCGGATGGTTCGTGCGAATACATCCAACGCAGGTCCGAAGCCCTCGTACAGTAGCGCGGTACCAAGACAGAGCACCAGGTCGTACGCGTTGTCCTCACAGAAGAAGGATGCTGCGTCCATGCAGTGGATGTCAGTGTGGGTGGAAAGTCCCTCTCGGGAGAACAAGAGACGGGCGCGCGCTGTCCACTGCTCAGAGATGTCGATCTGGGTGCTGTGACAGCCGAATTCCCGGCAGAGCAGATACGACGACCATCCGTTGCCGCTGCCAATATCGAGAACGCGGGAATTCCTGTCGAGACCGCATTGCCGGGCGAGCAGCAGGAAACGCTCGTCCGAGAGAGGATTCATGATGGAATGCGGTTCATAAGCGATATGATAGTAAGCAGCGCTCTCGAGCTGATCAGCCACGCGGCATCCTCGCGGTGGAACGGCGTCGAGGAAATGTAGCTTTCCGGGAAGCAAAGCACAATGTCACCGCCTCCCTGCGGCTTCCGGGCGCACAGCCCCCGTGGGCGCACAG
>JAFGKR010000294.1 GCA_016928515.1 Bacteroidota bacterium
CCACTCCGCTCATAAAACCCAGCGCAACGCGCGAGGCACGATCATGAATCTCAGCACACATTATTATATACTTTCTCTCAGCAGCGAGATCTCCCGCCTCTACGAGGGATTCCGGGACGAACTCATCGATATACAGAACACCGCGTTCCCTTTTTATTCGAAAACCAACGGAGCGTCCCGCACGGGCATTGCGCATGCAGGTAGCAGTGCGCCGACCACCGGATCGGACCTGAGCGAAAAGCAGCTGTTTGATTTTCTCACTCAGACAGATCAGCATTTTGCCCAGTACTTCGCTCAGGACCCGCTCGGATTGATGCTGGTCGGACAAAGCGACGATCTGGACATCTTTCTCACGCTAACGCGCCATCGCGACGTGATGATCGGCATGATTCGGGGAAGCTTCAGTGACACCACACCGTATGATCTGGGTAAAATCGTCTGGCCCGTCGTCAAGGGCGCCATATCGCGTGGGACGGGCAACGCGCTGCGTTCACTTGCCGCGGCGGATATTCTGCGGAATGTTATATCGGGTATCGATGCCGTATGGCTTTCGGCGGATTCCCATCCGGGATCCACACTCTACGTCGAGGACGATTATCACATGAAAACAAGTGAACCTGGCATGCACAACACGCATGCGTTCGCCAATTCGCTCCCTCTGCGGGAAATCTTCAACGATGTGGTGGATATCATCATCGAGAGAATACTGCGCACGGGTGGGGCGGTGGTTTTCATGGATAATGACTCATTGATCGGCCGGGAGAGGATAGCAATGCTTCTCCGCACCTGATCCAGGGTGACACATATGAAATTCGCGTTTCAATGATGCAGCGGAAATGTATGCCTGTGATGGAATACAGACAGCTCTGGATGGTAGAGGCGATATTCCGTACGATGAAATCCGTGCTCGAGACCCGTCCGATCTATCATCACAATGACGCAAGCATTATCGGTCATGTGTTCTGTTCGTTCCTGGCAGTGGTGCTGCGCAAGGAGTTACAGGATCGCATCGCCCGCAAGGGCTGAAAGCTCGCATGGAACCGCATCATCGACGATGTCGATGCGATAGAGGAGATCACGGTGCATCATCGGAATATGGTCTTCCGGCAGCGTACCGAAGCGACCGATGTCGCCGGAGAAGTCGTCGAGGCGGCTGGAGTGGCGCATCCTTCCGTACTGCGTGACGGACCGCCGGAGGAGTGAAAACCGTCCACGACACTTTTTCGAAGCCCGTAAACCGTTGCAATACAATATGCACACAATACATACAGTATCAGAAGAGTGGGGGTTATGATATACAACACAGGAACAGGGAACGGCCGTTGGTGGAAACCGCACGAGCGAGGAGGACTCACACGTCATCGCCTTGCTGTTGGTATCGCTTCAACCACTGCAGAAGAGCGCGGATACTGGCGGTGGCAAGAGCGATGCTCGTATCCGCTGCGCCATAATACAGACGAATCGTATCACCGTCGGGAGCGATGGTATATCCGCATGGGAACACCACATTTTCCACATCGCCGAATTGTTCATAGGATGCATCCGGACCGAACACCCACTCGTCGCTGCGTTGCAGGCAAAGCTCCGGGGTCTGGAGATCGAACAGTGCGAGACCGAGACGATAGATCGCACCGCTTGCCGTTTGCCGCACACCGTGGTAGATCACCAACCAACCCTCGGGTGTCTCAATGGGCGGCGCCGTAAGGCCGATTTTGTTGGCATCCCACCAGCTGCCTCTTCGGGCGGCCAGCATCAGCTTGTGGCTTCCCCAGTGCCGCAGGTCGGGCGAGTAAGACATCCACATATGCGCACCGGTGGCGCTGACAGGGCGGTGAATCATGGCCCAATGGCCGCCGATCCTGTGGGGAAACAACGCGGCGTCTTTATCCTCCGGGGGCATGATCATTCCCAGGCGTTCGAAGACATGGAAATCCTTCGTCAGCGCCAACGCCACCCCGGGGCCACTGCTTGAGAAGGCAGTATACACGACCGCATATTTTTTCAGTTCGGGAACATAGGTGATGCGCGGATCTTCAATTCCCCAGAGCTCCTCGGGAAAATTCTCCGGATCGGCAGGAAGAGTCGGTCGAGGATCAATGCTCCAGCCATCCACTCCATTTGTCGATCGAGCGACAGTGAGATGAGAATGTCCGCGACGATCTTCCACACGGCATAGCAGGAGTGTCGTGTCGTCACGCAGTAATGTCGCACCCGGATTAAACACGGTATGAACCGGATACGGCCAGTCGGCGCCGGTGAGAATGGGATTGTGTCGATGTCGGTGAAAAAGTTGAGGAGGTTGATTGTTCATGGTTTTTAGTCTTCTGTTGAAAGAGATGCATGCTCGGCCAGGCGCAGTTCCAGTAAGGACTGGAGAAATGCCAGTGTTGATTCCGCACCCTGATTTTCATTTGGACGGTCAGGGTGCAGGCCATCACGACATCCACCGGTTGTCGGATCGTATATGGGGAGATTCAGATCGTTTCGTCCCAGAAACCAGTCAAAGGCGCGTCTGGCTTCGTTCTGCCACTGCTTTCCGGATGTGATTCGGTACGCTTCGAGGCAGGCGGACACCATCGTCTGGGCTTCCACCGGTTGCTGGTCGAACCGTGCCCGCTCACCCCCCTGGGAATAAAAACCATTGGAGCCGATCGGCACGAAATGCCCTCTGTCTGCGCGCTGCAATGTGGTCAGCCAGGCAAGGGACTCCAATCCGGCGTCAGTCATGGAGGGATCGGACATCGCCTCACCACAGAGCAGCAGGGCATGCGGCAGAGCGGCATTGCAATACGTGAGGCGGTTTTCGAACCATCGCCATTCGTCGGTACGCTGGTGTGTATACAATGCCATCAACCGGGAGGATAATTCCTCGCGGATCTTGTCTGCGCGGCGGTCACCACCGAAGCGCAGCAGATACTCCTGAATACCCATGATGGCGAATGCCCAGGCACGGGGGCTGGTCGTATCGAGAACAGCGGGCAGTGCCTGCTCGAACACCCATCCCGCCATATTGTACAGCGCGGGTGCGTGTGTGCGGCCCAGCACCGTCCCAAGAGCCCACAATGTGCGACCGTGACTGTCGTCAGAACCGATCACCTCGAGCCAGTGGCGTTGGTAATCCATGAAGTTGCGGAATCTTCCGGTTTCAGTATTGAAGGCATACCAGATGAAGGCGAGATACCGTGAAGCCAGTTCCTGGGCGTGCTCATTGCCGAGAACTTCCAGAAGGACGCTCACCATGAGGGCGCGGGCGTTGTCGTCGACGCAATACCCTTCGTGATAGTTCGGGACAGTAAAAATGGCATGCTGCAGCATGCCGGTGTCGTCCGTTAAGGTGTTCAGGTGATCCAGTTTGAGTGGTGGCAATTCTCCCGGGCGTTTATCCAGGGGTTTTACCGCGAATTCGTCGTGTGCGAAATGTCGATGTCCCGACCGCGCACTGAGAAACGTTTCCATATACCGGCTCGCCACCTGAGGCCAGATCATCTCTCGTCCGTACAGGTACGCTTTCTTGCGCATTGCGTGACGCAGGGACTCTTCGTCCAGCAGATGATTCACTTGCTCTGCCAGCGCTTCCGGATCCCGGAACGGGACGAGCGCGCCGCGTCCGTCGGCGAGCATCTCCTGTGCATACCAGTACGGTGTGGAAATCACCGCCTTGCCTGCTCCAAGTGTATACGCAAGTGTGCCGGAGGTGATCTGTGCCTCATTCAGATATGGTGTGATGTATATATCCGCCACGCTGATGAATTCAACGAGTTCTTCCAGACTGACGAAGCGGTTGTAAAATATCACCTGACTTTCAACACCTTTTTCCTGCGCCAGCCATTGCAGGGATATCCGGTACGTCTCCCCGTCATTTTTCACGACATTCGGATGCGTGGCGCCGAGGACGATGTAGACCACATTCGGATGCCGGGCAAGAATTGCGGGGAGAGCGGAGATGACATTCTCGATCCCTTTACTGGCTGAGAGCAAGCCGAAGCTGAGTAATACCGTTTTCCCTTCGACGCCGAATACATCCTTGTTGAAGCTGGGATCCACAAACGGCACTTCCGGAATGCCGTGCGGGATCAGGTCGATCTTTTCCGGAGAGACGCCGTAGATTTCCCGAAGAAATTCCACACCGCGTGCGCTCATGACGATGAGCCGGTCGGAGAGGGCCGCAATGTCTAGCAACACCCGTTTCTGATCGGGATCAGGCTCGCGCAGAATGGTGTGGAGCGTCGTGACAATGGGCATCCGCAGTTCACGCAGAAGTGTCAGAATATGGCTTCCCGCGCGCCCGCCGAAAATGCCATATTCGTGCTGCAGCGAAACAAGATCGACATTGTTGATATTGAGAAAATCCGCGGCGCGGCGATACGACTCAATATCCTTCTCCTCGAGTTCAAACCGTACGCGAGGGGGATAGGGATAACCGGCTGCAATGTCGTTCACCGGCAAGGCGATGCATGTGGTTCCGCTGTATCTGGAAGCGATGGCTTCACACAGATCCGTAGTAAACGTCGCAATACCACAGAGACGCGGCAGATAATTGCCTATGAATGCTACACGGCTGAGAGTGGCGTCGGCGGCGCTTCGGTTCATGTTCATGAGATGCTGCTCCGAACAAGACGGCAATCAACAGCAGGACGCTCTTTTTCGCTACGCTCCACAGTGCGCTGTACTGACATATGCCAGTATCCTCTATGAGTCAACGCGTCTGCGCCATTTCATTTTTCGCCGCTTCGATAGCCGACTGCATGTTCTTGATCGCATACCTGAGGTCCGCTCCGTCGCGAACGACCTTTCTGGAAACCTCGGCAATGGCATCGAGACCCTTCGACGTCAGATCGGTCGAGAGGTATGTACGGATTTCCTGCACGTCGGAGACGTACGTCTTGAAGGCGGTCTTCACGCCGCCGCTGTTGCCGGCGATACGGCCGTACACGGTGCCGAGTTCGTTCCGGCGCTGGTCGCTGAGTGCCTGGATTTCAGGGTTGCTGTACGTGGTGCCTTCCTTCTTCCACTCGGCGAAATAGTCCTTGCCCCGTGCCTGCATCTCGTTCGCGTGCGTTGTGAACGATTGTTCCATTGTTTCGATTTTCTCGACATCGGAGGCGAATGTGTCGAACGCCTTTTTGACATCCGTCTGAGCGGGGCTGATCAGGTTGTCAAGAGATTGGCCCGTGGCGTTCAGCTGGACGACGATGCGCTGAATATCGTTCTCCACGGTCTGCATCGTAGTCGTGGCCCGATCGGAGCGCTCCATCCCGGTCGAAGCACAACCTGCCAGCAGGAGGAGCAACGTGAGAAGCAGGGGAGCGCGATTACTGTTGGAGTATGTGGACGGTTTCATATGAACACCTCGAGAACTGTGCTATGAGAATGTGGGATCTGTCGTCCCACTACCATAATGGCATATTTACGGGGAGAAACCGTTACAATATCCTGGAGAAAAGTTACATCTTTCACACCCCCGACAGCCCCATAACAGCACAGAAGGATGACCGCGGTCTCCAACTCTTGGCCAGTCATTGTGACAAGCACTCCCAGGGAGGATTCCTGCCCTATGACGGGAAGAATGTGCTTCCCCTCGTATGCCGAATATACTGGCTGCCCCTATCAGCAAGCTGTGGGAAATGTACGGGAATCGTTCTCGCTCCGATGAACAGGCATTCTCAATCGAGCTTTCGAAACTGAGATCAATTGTCGTTGCACACTCCGCCATAGTCAATGGATGCGAGCGTCTTGAAGGTGCTGCCGTCGAACTCGAACACCTACAGACCTTCGTTTCCGCTTGCCAGGAAAACGATTCCCCGGTCGTTTACCGTGACACCCATTGCCTGACCTCCGTAATCCATTCTCCCGGCCAGGGTGAATGCGGCGCCGTCATAGCGGTACGCATAGTGACCGAGAGCAGTCTCGATCATCGGGGACGTACGGAAACGATTTCAGTTTAACGTCCCGCTTGTCAGCATATGAATGACGGTCACGGCAGATCGTGACATGAGGAAATGAGATGGAGTAATAACGCTAAAGTGGATACTAAAAAGCAAGAATTACACAGACCGTTCGCACGTATGTGCATGGCCGCAGCTGGGAATAATCCCCTGCCGGGGATCAGACTGAACCGAGAGGGAGTCATCGCCTCATTCCGCAACATGTATCTCCATCCCCCCATCGACATGATTCTCATCATGAAGGAGCCGGCGCAGCTGAGAAACCTTCTGACGGTCGTCGGCATGGAGCAATCTCAGGTGCGAATGGATTGCATCGATACCGGGAAGTCGATGCCGCGGGCTTCCCCGTTGCCGGGCAGGCGTCGTCAATGGATCGGAAGAGAAGAGGAGAAGTAGTCTTGAAAACATATTTCGCGGATCACACGAAGAGGTGCATTCTCACTGGATACTCCTCCGGTATCCCGAACGGATACGCATGCTGTCATCCTGTACCGCACCACATCCGTACAGATTTCACAGAGGTATGGTCGTTCCCAATGGAAATTGTTTTCGTACGTAGTATGCCGTTGATTTTCGTATGCGCAATGTGTAATATAATTCATATATCCCTCCCGTAGACAGGATAACCGATTCATAGATCTCGCTACGCGTATACTCGCGGAAGCGGCGACGTGCATGCTGCGCACTGATCAGAAGAGGCGCATCATGATGGCCCCCGCTGGATGACACGCGAGTGATCTCTTCGCGCAGCACCGATCCATTGTTCATGTGAGTACGCATATTCCCGATCTGAGGTGATACCATGAAACCTGTTCGTCATTCGGATACGAATTACGGTCACTACCTGTCGGTGATATGTTTTATTGTCGTCATTCTCCTGAATTCCGCTCCCAGTACCGCCCAGCAGGCAAGAATCGACAGTCTGCTTGGAGTGCTCAGGACATCCCGGCCAGATGCCGCGAGAGTGGATGTGCTCAACACCATCGCATCAGTATACTATCCTCGAGACCGTCAGAACTCCTCCACATATTCGAAGCATGCCCTGAAACTGGCCGAGACACTCGGCTACAGGGAAGGCATGGTCACCGCACTCTGCGGGATAGGGAAAATTCAGGGTGACCAGGGCCACTATAGGCAGGCAATCGAGCATTTTCAAAAAGCCGGGAAGATCAGTGAAGAGCTCGGTGATACACTTATGAGCGCGAGTGTCCTCAGTGATATCGGGATCATGTATGCGCGGCAGGCCTCGTACCCCGCGGCACTGGAATATCTTCGAAAAAGCATGAAGCTCTTCGTGAAGCTTGGAAAAAAAAGCTATATCGCGAGATGCCACCAGAATATTGGCTTTACCTACCTGGAACAGCATTCATACTCTGAGGCCCTGGAGCATTATCAAAACTGTCTGAAGATCGCCGAGGAGATCGAAAATAAACCTCTGATCGCGTTGGCCCTCAGGGAAATCGGCAAGATGTACTGGCACCAGGGCTATTACCCTGAAGCGCTTGAGTATTTTCAGAAACGCCTGATCGTAGGCGAAGAGATGGGAAACAAACGGATCATCGCGCGCTGTATTTCCGACATGGGAAGTATTTGCGCTGCGCAGGGCTCCTTTTCCGAGGCGCTGAAGCACTACCGGAACAGCATGAAGATCTACGAGCAGATAGGAGACAGGCTGAAAGCCGCGGGCTGCCTTGTAAATATCGGGAACATATACCATGATCAGAACTCCGGCACGAAGGCCATGGAGTGTTATCAGAAAAGCATGCATCTCTTCGAAGAGATTGGAGACAGAAGAGGAATCGCGGCCTGCCTCAGCAGGATCGGTTGCATTTACCTGAACCGGAACTCCTATCCCGAAGCTCAGGAACACCTTCGAAAGGGTCTGGAAATATTCGCAGAGCTTGGAGACAAGAGGGAAATGGCACTCTGCCTCAACCATATCGGTGCAATCTACGTGTGTCAGAGCGACAACACGGAGCAGGACTTGTACACAGAAGCATTGGAGCATTATCGGAAAAGCCTGCGGATCAGTGAAGAACGTGGAGACAGACGCGGCATCGCGTATACGACCGGTGCAATCGGCAGAGTGCTATTGCAGATGGGCCGGTATCCGGAAGCCCTGTCGTGCTTCGAACACCAGCGTGCACTGACGGAAAAGATGGGTGAACGGGAACGGGTCGCGGAAAGCCTCGGCGATATCGGCTGGTGCCGGTACAGGATGGGTGATGCGGATTCGGCGCTCATCTATTTGCACCGGAGTCTTGAACTGGCAGAGGAACTGGGTGCCGCAGACCCCGCCGGGCAGTCGCTGGCGCGCCTCCATGTGGTGTATGCCGCTCTCGGCGACTATGAAAAAGCCTACACGTATCACCGGCGCTCGACTGCGCAAAGGGACAGCCTCCATGATGAAGAGAGCCGGAAACAGCTGAACGAGCTCATGGCTGAGCACGAGACCGAACAGCGTGAAAAAGAGATCACGCTGCTGGAAAAAGACAAGCGGCTTCAGGCCCTGGAACTGGATCGCCGGCAGAACGCACTCGAACGGCATCGCCTCGAGTCCCAGCAGCGCGCCAGGGACGTCGAACTCCTGGCAAGTGAACGGGAGATTCAGCGACTGGAAATCGACAGGGCAATGATCGATCTCGCACGGCAGAAAGCTGTAACCGCAGAGAAAGAGAAGGACGTAGTATTGCTCAGGAAGGAGCGCGAGCTGCAGTCGAGCGTACTCGACCGGGAAATGCTTATACGGAACGGAGCGATTGCAGCGTTTATCCTGCTTCTGCTCTCCGCGGCGCTCGTGTTCCGGCGTATACGCGAGCGCCGGCGTAGCAGCGAGCTGCGCGCAGAAGCGGCCGAATACAAGGTGCGTGCCGCCGAAGCCCAGTCTCTCGCCACTGTCGTTGAATCCGAACGGCGGGAGCGTCAGCTGCAGCAGCAGTACTCCCGCCGTCTTCTCGAGTCACAGGAAATGGAGCGGAAGCGCATGGCCGGGGAACTGCACGACAGCATCGGCCAGGAAGCACTCGTGATACGAAACCGGATCCGGCGGGCAATAAAACGGCACGATCCAGATCCCGAACTCAGGTCCGACCTCGAAAAGACCGTCGAGACGTCGAGCGTTCTGCTGGAGGATATCCGACGCATCACGCGCAACCTGCGTCCCATGCAGCTTGAGCGCTCGGGACTCACGGAAACACTGAAGGACCTCGTGCAGCAGATGAGGGAAAGCACACCGCTCATGGTTGATGCATACGTTGATGATATTGACGGGATCTTCAGCAGGGAGCAGGAAATGAACGTCTACCGCATCGTGCAGGAAGGACTGAATAATTCGATCAGGCATGCGGAGGCAGGGACGTTGGTGGTTCGCATTCAGAAGGACAATGGAACAGTGAGGATCCTGGTTGCCGATGATGGAAAGGGATTTGATCTGACGGAGGCAACGCTCGAATCGAAGGGGCTGGGACTGCAGGGCATCTCGGAACGCGTGCAGATGCTCGGAGGGACCCTGCGTCTCGAGACGGCCCCGGGAGAGGGGACGAGACTGGATGCATCGTTTCCTCATATGGTTCTTTCTTCAGTTGGTTAAACATGGAAAAACACATCAGCATTATCATCGCGGACGATCATCCTGTTCTGCGCGCCGGGTTGCGTGAAATCATTGAATCGGATCCGTACCTCCGGATATCAGGAACAGCGGGGGACGGGGAGGAAGCCCTCCGCGAGGTGCGCTCCAGGAAACCGGATGTCCTCCTGCTGGATATCGAAATGCCGATCCTGGATGGACTGGAAGTCGCAAGGCAACTGCATGAGGAGGACTCGAGGGTTGCGATACTCGTTCTCACGATGCATCAGGAGGATTCTGTCTTCAACAGGGCAATGGACTACGGAGTGTCCGGGTATCTGCTCAAAGACAGCGCCGAGGACGATATTCTCGAAGCCATCAGGGCAGTGCTGAACGGGAGGTGCTTCGTCAGCCCGGCACTGACCGCGCAGGCGCTGGATTTTGTGCGGAAGCAGCGGTCCGCGGACGAGAAATTCCGTGACCTCTCCGGCACGGAATACAGCATCCTCGTACGGATCGCAGAATCGAAAACATCGGGGCAGATAGGGGAGGAACTCAATCTGAGTCCCCGCACCATTGAAAAACACCGGCTGCACATCGGCCAGAAGCTCGGCCTTCGGGGCAGCTACTCGCTGCTCCGATACGCGCTGGAGAACAGGGAGAAGATTCTGCGCTCGGGAACCTAGCAGAAAGCAGATCCGTCATCCCGAGACCTCAATGAGCGCAGGGCGCTCATACCACACGCGCATGAAATCAAGTTTCTTCTCATTATCACCTTCCGCGTACGCGGGAGCCCCGCCTTCGCCCTTCGGGCTTTGGCGCGGGTGCGTAGAACTACTCCGAAAAAAGAGTAGAACTACGCCCAAGATAGCGTAGGTCCACGCATTGCGGTACGGATATCGATTGATCATGTTTGAGTCGAAGGAATAATGGTCACACTTTTCGGAGGCAATCATGAAATCATTCACCACGATGCTGGCTCTCCTGCTGCTTCTGTGCCTGGATCATTCATTTCTTTACGCACAGAACAATGCGGCATTCTCATGGGGGCGAAATGTTTTCGGACAACTCGGCGACGGAACATTGACGGACAGATACTCACCCGTTCAAATCGGCACGGAAGCGAACTGGGCCTCCATCTGCGGCGGTGGTATGCATTCACTTGCCATAAAAAAAGACGGCAGCCTGTGGGCCTGGGGGTATAATATGCAAGGGCAGCTCGGCGACGGAACACATGACCGACGAACTTCCCCAGTTCAAATCGGCACGGAAACAAACTGGGCTGCCGTCTCCTGTGGCTATGAACACACAATTGCACTCAAAAGCAACGGCACCCTATGGGCCTGGGGGTATAATGGCGCAGGACAACTCGGCGACGGGACCACATCGAACAAGAGTACACCAGTCCAGATCGGCACGGCAACAGACTGGGTTTCCGTTTCCTGCGGTCGAAACCATACACTTGCCACAAAAAGCAACGGCACCCTATGGGCCTGGGGGTATAATGGCGCAGGACAACTCGGCGACGGAACAACAACGAACCAGACGAACCCCGCTCAAATCGGCACGGCTGCGACCTGGTCATCCGTCAGCGGAGGTGCGTACCATTCGCTTGCATTAAAAAACGACGGCAGCATGTGGGCCTGGGGGGAAAATGCGGCCGGCCAACTCGGCGTTGGAGATACAACAGACAGATATTCCCCCGTTCAAATCGGCACGGCAGCAGACTGGGCTTCCGTCACATGTGGCATGCACCATACTCTGGCAAAGAACAGCAGCAGTACCCTGTGGGCCTGGGGGCACAATGGTTTGGGACAACTCGGCATTGGCGATACTGCAACGTACAGGCCTTCTCCCGTTCAAGTCGGCACGGCAACAAACTGGGCGTCTGTCTCCGGCGGCAATTTGTATACACTCGCCCTTGTTGATACGGTTGTCGTCTATGCCGGACCCGATCAGCTCATAACACTCGGCTACGGCGTGCAGTCCGCAACGCTCACTGCAACCGCTTCGGGCGGGACAACTCCGTACAGCTACCTGTGGTCCACTTCCGAGACCACGTCGAGCATCACCGTCTATCCGACGGTACCGACCACCTATACAGTGACGGTGACCGATGCCGACAGCGAGACCTGGACCGATGATGTTGTTGTCGATGTTCTCGACGCGCGCTGCGGCGAGAACCTCGATCTCGTCCTCTACTGCGAGGACGGCGTGACCAAATGCAACACTGAGAGGAAGGCAACGCGTGCCATCGCAAATGGGGCGACGCTTGGTCCCTGCACATGGAATCAGCCTCCCGTCGCCGTCGCCAGCGCGATTCCCACGAGCGGAACAGCGCCGTGCGTTGTCAGCTTCAGCTCCAGCGGATCCTACGATCCGGACGGGAGGATAGCGAGTTATCACTGGGATTTCGGTGATTCTTATGGATGGTCGACACTGCCGAACCCGTCATACGCGTACCAGCTCGCGGGGACATGGACCGTCGTGCTGACCGTAACGGATGACGACTCAGCTACGGCAACAGACACTATCATCATAACGCTCATCTCCGGCCCGAGGCTCTTCGTCTGGATCCCGTCACAGAACGTGACACGCGTCACACTGCCGGGAGGGAAATTCGCGGCGGAGGACGTGATCGTTGTGCGGGATAACGCCGACCAGCTCAAGAGCGGAGTCATGGTAACGGCGGCGTACACCGGCCCGACCTCGGGGACAGTCTCCGGAACGACGGGATCGAACGGAGCAGTCACTCTCAGCTCAATGTGGGACAGAAATCCCAGCGGCACCTGGTGTTTCACGGTCACCGACGTACAGCTCAGCGGATATACATTCAACCCAACCCCGAGCATCATGTCCGCATGCGAGCCGCCACCGAAAGCATTGGCTGCGACGGCGACAAACAGCGTCCCTTCCGCCTTTTCCCTGTCGCAGAATTATCCGAATCCCTTCAATCCGTCTACCACAATTGAATACGGCATTCCTGAAGAAGGCGCAGTCCGCCTCGCGGTGTACGACCTCTACGGCAGGGAAGTGGTCACGCTGGTGGATGAGTTCAGAGTGCCGGGAAGCTACCATGCGGAGTTCGGCGGAAGCAACCTTCCGTCCGGCGTGTACATGTATCAGCTCGCATGGAATGGAAGCGTGCTGGTAAAAGCGATGACGCTGCTGAAGTAACAACAGCATCCATGATGCGCGGTCCGGCAATCGGGCCGCGCACGATGATACGCCTTCCCACGACGCCCCAGATAGCCTGGGACCACGCATTCCGGCAGGCACGTTGATTGATCATGTTCCAGATACAGGAAGGATGGTGATACCGTCCATGAGCATCCTGATCGCAGACGACAACTCTGAGATGCGAGATTTCATCGCCGAGGTGATCACCGATATCGCGACCACCGTGTACGAGGCGGCGGACGGACCGGAAGCTGTCGCATCCGCACGACGGTGCAAACCGGATCTGATTCTCATGGACATCCGGATGCCCGGCTTCGATGGCATCGAGGCGACGCGGCGGATTCTGAAGGAAAATCCGGGGACGAAGATTGTGATCGTAACGGAATGCGACAGCCGGGAATTTCGCCGCGATGCGAGGGAATCCGGCTGTCTCGCGTATGTGCTGAAAGAGGACCTGGATATCCTGCCGGAAACACTGGCCGGTCTCCTGCATCTGAACTGAATATTTCACAGAGCAGGTTTGGTCCGACGAGGCACTGCAACTTCACGCGATCTCGGCTCGAAGTACACGCCGGCAGGTTCGGATGCAGCGCGCCGCTGCAGAACAAAGGTTATTGCAGTTTTCATTCACATATCAGACAGGTGCAGCATGCGCAGCGCGATCGCAACATCCGTCCTTGTCTTCTGCCTGACGATTCCCCTCCTGTTTGCCCCGTGCATGTCACAGGCTTCTGCTCAGGGAAACGCGAAAACGACGACGGTTCCATCCGTTCAGTCTCACAACGGAGCGGGAATGTTCTCAGCGTTCACGGAGAACCGCGGACAGGTCCGCGATACGGACGGGCAGCCGCGGCCGGACATCCGGTACTATGCGGACATGCACGGCACACGGATTTACGTCACCTCCCGCGGTATCAGCTACGTGTTCACGGAATCCGAAGCCCGCGATGCATCGAACGACGATGCGAACAGTATGGACGTCCTGTCGGAGGATACCGGCACAGCCGTGACCTTAGCGTACCGCGTCGACATGGATCTCGACGGCATGAATACCGGCGCGAGGATCCGTACTGACGAACCCGCGGCATGGTACGCCAACTACTACCTCGGACACTGTCCGGAGGGTATCCTGGGGGTGCGCTCCTACGCCACGCTCGTGTACGAGAACGTGTACCCCGCCATCGACATGGTGCTCCGCTGTGCAGGGAAGGCCGGGTCAAGTCGGAGTTCGTCGTGCGCCCGGGAGGGGATCCCTCAGCCATTCGCATGTGCTACCGGGGAGCGGAATCCTGCGCGCAGCTCGCCGGCGGCGGTATGCTCGTACAATCGCCGATGGGTGCGATCGAGGAAAGCGAGGCGGTGAGCTGGACGGTGGACGGTACACGCGTGGAGAGCGCCTTCCGCGTGGAGGGCGCCACCGCGGCGTTCGACGTGGGAAACTACGACCGGAGTCGCACGCTCATCGTGGACCCTTGGGCGACCTTCCACGGTGGATCGGCGAGAGAGGATCTCCTGTCCGTTGCCTGCGATGCGCAGGGGAACGTCTACGCCACCGGGAGTACCTCAAGCGCGGATTTCCCCGTACTGGCCGGCTTGCAGATGACCTTGAACGGTGGGCAGGATGCCATGATCGTGAAGTATTCCGGAAGCGGCCAGGTGCTGTGGGCGACGTATTACGGAGGCAGCGGAGATTATGAATCGTCCGCGTCCGTCGCCGTTCACCCCTCCGGAGACATCGTCGTCGGCGGCATGACGAACAGCGTCGACTTCCCGGTGCAAAACGCGTTCCAGCCGTTCAACGGTGGAGGCAGTGATTCTTTCCTGCTCCGTCTTACACCCGGGGGTACGCGTGTCTGGGCCACGTTTTTTGGTGGAAGCAGCGACGAGGGGGCCTGGTGGGGGTGGTTTGGACAGGGACTGGGCTGTGATGCCGCAGGGAATATCTTCTTTCAATCTTCGACGTGGAGTACCGATCTACCGGTCATCGGAGCATACCAGTCCACATTGGGCGGGGGTGCGGATGCCTACCTGATCAAAGTCACCGCCTCGGGAACGCATCTCTGGTCGACATACTTCGGAGGGAGCAGCAGAGATATAGGAAAAGGTCTCGGAGTCACTCCACAGGGGACAATCGCAATCTCCGGCAGAACGGAGAGTACGAATCTTCCACTGACGCATGCACATCAGTCGGTGTACGGGGGGGGCGGTCAGGACGGTTATGCGGCGGAATTCAACACCTCGGGACAACTGCTCTGGTCGTCGTATCTCGGGGGCAACGGAAACGATGAATCACGAACCGTGGCCGTGGATATCAGTGGTGCGCTGTATTTTCAATCAGGCTCCAGGAGTACGGACATGGTGACAGTCAATCCCATGCAGGCATCGCTGGATGGTGGTACGGACATTCACATCATCAAGTACGCGGCAACATCGACCCCGCAAAACGGCAGGAGCATCGAGTGGGCGACCTACCTGGGCGGCACGGGAGATGACGGCGGGGGCAGGGGCAGCATCCAGGTCAACGAACAAGGGAATATCCTGCTCGTTGGCTCAACATGGGCCGCGGATTTTCCGATCAAGAATGCTGTTCAGCCCACATTTGCCGGGTGGGCGGATGCGTTTGTCCTCGTGATGTCTTCGTATGGCAGCATCCAGTGGTCCACCTATTACGGAGGAAGTGGCCAGGAGAGCGCGAAGCACGGAGTTTTCACACCTGCCAATGACGTCGTCGTGGTCGGATCAACGAATCGCCCGGACTTTCCTGTGGTCAATCCCGCACAACCGACATGGGGTGGCGGCATCGATGGCTTCCTGTTTCAGCTCCCCTCGCAGGGCCTTGTCGTAACGCCGCCGCAGGCACCGGACCAGCTCACGGCAGCGGCGATCTCGCCCACCCGTATCGCCCTCTCATGGACCGACAACTCCGACAATGAAACATGGTTCGTGATCGAGTGGGAAAGCACACCGGGCACGTGGGTTCGTGTGGATTCGGCCATGGTGAATAGCACCGCGCATACCGTGGTCAACCTGCAGCCGGAAACCGAGCACAGCTTCCGCGTGCGCGCCGCGAACAGCCAGTACGAATCCGATCCGACGAACGTCGCCTCCGCAACAACGCCGGCATTCGATCCGCCGATCAATCTCACCGCCACGGCACACTCATCGGAGGAAATCAAGCTTGCATGGCAGGACGTCACGAACGGCGAGGACGGTTTTGTCATCGAGTTCTGCGGGATGGGGCAGGCGTGGTCCATAGCCGATACCGTATCTGCAGGAACGGAACAGCACATGTTGAGTGGTCTCGATCCCAACACAACGTACGAGTTCCGTCTCCGCGCCTACGCGGGGAGCATAAGCACAGCATACTCCAACACGGCCCAGGCCACGACACTGCTGTTCCTCCAGGCCCCCACGAATCTCGACGGCGTCCTGATGTCGGAGACCTATGTCGCGCTGACCTGGGAGGACAATGCCGACGGGGAGACAAGTTATGAGATCGAGCACCAGGAAGACGACGGCGATTGGATGTTGCTGCGCACCGAGGCGGAGAACACCACCATGTACGACGCACAGGGACTCACGCCCAATACGACAAATGCATTCCGCGTGCGCGCGGTCGGGCCGAACGCCGCCTCCGCGTATTCCAACGTGTATTCAGTCCGCACCCGCATGAAACCTGCGGCGCCCAGGAACCTCACTGCCTCAGCGGTGAACCACATCTCCATCCGCGTCACATGGGAGCGGGGGTCAGAGAATGAAGACGGGTACGAAATGGAACGCAAGACTCCCGGCTGCGACTGGGCATTGCTGACAACCGCGGGACCGGGTGACGGTGACATCCTCGATGAGAACCTCGAAATGACGACGCAGTACTGTTACCGGGTTCGTGCCGAGAACGACCTGGGTTATTCCGGCTGGTCAAACGAAGCATGCGCCACGACGACAGACCTCCCCGTCCCTGATGCACCCTTTGGGCTGCGAGCCGAAGCAGACGGCCCGACGTCGATCACCTTGAATTGGGTGGCCCCCTCCCCCAACTATGCAGAAACATTCGAAATTGAGCAGTCGCTCACGGGCAATGAGAACGATTTTTCCCGCCTTACAGCCGAAGCGGATGGCAAGGTGCGCACGCATACCCTTACCGGACTCGAACCGCAGACCGAGTACTGCTACCGCATTCGGGCGGTGAACCGCTCGGGAGCATCGGGGTACAGCAATATTGCCAGCGCCACAACGCAGGATTCGGACGAGCCTTTCCGTCCGCACAACTTTCACGCCGTTGCACTCGGTGAAAAAGAAATCAGTCTCACCTGGGAGATGCCCGATCCATCGAACGAGGACGGCTTCGAACTGCAGCGGTCGCTGACCTGGGATGAGGGTGATTTCACCTCGCTGTCACCGAAACCCGCGCAGGGGAGCCGGCAGTACTCCGATAGCGGGCTCACTACCGGCACCACGTACTACTACCGCCTGCGGTCTTACAACAGCTTCGGTCATTCCGCGTGGACCGACACGGTGAGTGCGACCACGCAAAAGGAAGTTCTCACTCCCGAACTGCGCGCCGCGATCGAAGCAAAGCAGAAGGTCATCAGTGAGGTGGAGACACTCATCCCTGAGGGGACCGCAGAGCTGGCCACGCTCCGCAATTTGCTCGGACATTATCCCCGCGGGTACGATGAAAACGCCGCCGAGACGCTCATTGCGCGGTGGAAGTCCGAAGGCCCCGATGATGCCGCGCGGGCCACCGAAGCAATGAAGCGCTTCACGATCTTCGAGGAGGCCCTGCGCGACAGCCGGGGCGACGATGATGCAATTCCTGCAATTCCCGGTGCAGCGGATATTGCCGCGCAGGCGGGACGTGCGCCGGGCATCGCCACGAAAAACCTCATCGCCCTTGCACTGGCCTGGAAACAGGAGCGGGATCATCTCGGCACTGAACATCCCTGGATCAACGCTGCCATGGCGGACGTCATTCTCTCACTCGAAGACAACATGCAGACTCTGCTCGCGCTCATGGACGCCGAGAGAGACGGCGATCGCGCGACATTCACCGACGCCGTGCTGAAGCAATATGGAGAGGTAGAGGATGTCACCGCGTACCTGATGCTGAAGGCACTGGATTACTGGCAGGAGCGCATGCTCGGACTGCTGTACCTGCCCGCCACGCAGCCGCTCGTTGCAGAAAATGCATCACGCACCGAACAGCTGGATTACACCGGCACGGAGAGCGAGGCGAAAACGAAGCGCGATGTATTTTTCTCCGATTTCCGCTCAGAGGTTGATGCCCTGGGAACGGCATTCAGCGATTACGGCCGCATCTGCTACGGCCTCGATGCGGCCTATGGCATTGGACAGACGGCAGGGACAGACGAGGACATCTTCCTGCTGCGCCTGAAGGGACTACGTCCGCGCCTCGTCGACGGCATGCACGACGCCATCGCGAACGCGGACATCCCGGTCGCGCGCGCGCTGTATCTCACCTCACAGGAACACATTTCCGGGCTCGGATCTCTGCCTGCATCACTGGGTGATGCCGGTGAGGCCATATTCGATCCGGTGAACAACGAAAATGTATCGGACAATCACCGTAGGGGCGAGATCGACGCCACGGCGCCCCTTCGGCATCTCGCCCGCAATTCGCGAAATACCGAATCCATCACCTCAGACCGCAACCTCCTCATCGAACTCCGTGGAAAGGTGCTCGACGAGGACACCGACTACATCACCGCCAGCTTCGACGCTCTGCGGCGCAGTGGACAGGAAATGATTGCAGAAGTTGCATCACTCGAGCGTCCCCTGCTGGGAATTGTTCCTGCGGGCATGTACGTACAGGAATCCCTGCGCGCCGACTACTACGGTTTCCTTGCTCGTGCACAGCTGCTGAAAACGCGCCGCGCGGTGCTGTCGGTGGCGCTGGCGGACTACGCTCTCGGTTCAACCACACAGAAGCAGACAGAACTTGTCGCTGAGATCGATTCCATCATCGGTCCGCTGGACGGGGCTGTGGACGATCTTACGAACCTTGTCACTGCTATCGGCAGCCTGATCACGCTGCCGGTGCTTTCCCTCGACGACATTGATATTATCCGTGCCGAATCGGCCGTTCCGACTCGCTGCTTCATCCGCTTCACGGTGAAGAACATCGGCGCAGCCGAGACGGCTTCCGCCACGGCGACACTCAAGCACCTCACATCCGGCGTTACGGGTGTCGATCCAAACGTTTTTGCTCTCGGCACGCTGCCGCCGGAGGCGATGGTGCGCGACAGCATGGCAGTGGATATCGCTGCGGGGATTACCCATGTCATGCTCAGCATGAATCTCGAGAGCGGGGGCCGCAGCTTTGTTGAACGCAGGTCCGTCTTGGTGCCGCAGACCACCGGAGTCGAAACAGTGCTCCTCCTGCCCGCTTCCTGCCGCCTGCATCGGAACTCCCCGAATCCGTTCAATCCCGTGACGACGATTCGCTTTGAACTGCCCCGTCCGATGGAGGTATCCCTTATCGTCACAGATGCGCTGGGCCGGGAGGTGACCCGTCTGTTTGATCGAACGGAGTGCCGGAGCGGATTGAACACGATCCTCTATAATGCACGGTCCATCCCATCCGGGGTGTATTTCTACCGTCTTGAGACTCCTGACGGTGTATTTGTTCGGAAAATGGTGTTGGTGCGATAGCGTATTCACCGAAGGGCATCATTTGAGCATGCGCCAGTTATAAGGAAAACAGGTCGACCGCCGTGAGTCCACATATTCCCGGTCTGATGTGATACAATGAAACGCATTCCTCATTCGGTAACGAAATCCGGGCATTGCCTGCCGGTGATGTATGTCATTGTCGCCATTCTCCTGACTTGCATCCTCAGTCCGGCGTATATCGTCATCAGCGCTGCAGATAAGTTCACGCAGCCGACACGCCGGATGCACGAGATGTGGCAGACGGATTTTACGTATCTGCTCGTCACGTACTGGGGCTGGTACTATCTCTCAACGATCTTGGATGACTTCTCACGCTACATCATTGCCTGGAAACTGTTCTCGACGATGCGCGCTGAGGATGTGATCGAAACGCTGGATATGGACCGTGCCGCAACAGGCATTGAGAATGTGAACGTGCGTCATCGGACCCGTCTGCTCTCGGACAATGGCTCGTGGTACATTGCGCGGGATCTGGCCGACTACCTCGCAACCAATGACATTGTGCATGTACGGGGCAGACCGCGTCACCCGATGACGCAAGATGTGTAATACTCTCGGGATTGCAGCGCGTGTGTCGCCGCGATCTGTGCAGGGAGACTGACTGCCCACGGTGGCGTGATGCTGCGGAGTCTCTCCAGTTGTGCGGGAGCGGCGCAGAGGTACGCCGCTCGCAGCCCGCTCAGCGCATAGACTTTCGACATCGATTTGCAGACGATGGCGTTCCGGCTCGCAGCAGCGTATGGTTCGAGGGACTGCCCGACACCGGCGTACTCGACATAGGTTTCATCGATCCAGATTCGCGTCTTTGACGGCGCGTCGTTCAGAATGGCTTCGACCTCCCACCGCGAGGTATGCAGTCCCGTCGGACTGTTCGGATTCACCCACACAAAGAGATCGTAATTCTCACGAAGCTCTCGCTGCAGCGCATCCAGAGGGAGCTGATATCCAGTACTGCGGGGGAGCTCCAGACGCTCAACCCGGCACCCAATGACATTGTGCAGCACATGGGAGTATTCACCGTAAGTCGGATCGAGGAGGAGAACGCGGGAATCTTGCTGTAGCCACTGCCGGAAGGCGAGGAAAATGAGGTCGGATGATCCCGCTCCGGTCAGGATGCATGCTGCTGGTGCACCGCGGGTTCGAGCAATGACTTGTCCAAGTCCCGCGGCATGGGTCGGAGGTGACGTGCGTATGATCCAGTCCAGGTGATCGCGAAGGTGCGACTGTACCGACGGAGCAGGCGGGAACCAGGCGTCCAATACATCTGCGCTGATCACCTTTTTCCTCCGTTGGAGATCGTCAAATTGATCACCGATGGCCTCGAAGAACGCTCCGCCATGATAGCAGGCAGCCGGACGGAGGAAGGGGACGTCCAGTTGCCAGTCCAGATCCGCCTCCATATGATGAAGGCGTGAATGATACGGCCCCAGTCGCCGTGCGATGTCCTCGGTACTTCCACTGATCAGATCATAGGTCACCGCCCCGCTGGTGAATGAGCGGCCCAACCGCCTGAGGCCCATCCGAAGGTACATCCCGAGCACTTCACGCCGCCCGATGGAGAGGATGTGATGACCGCCGCTCGATTCAATCAATCGGAACGCGGCATACATCAGCAGTGCTGCGATATGGGATCCCCGAGCGGCTCGAGTCACCGTAAGAGCGCGCACCTCGTAGATGTGGTCATCAAACACGACCGGAAGCTCGCTTCGATCCAGGTAGCGATCGACGGAATACCGTGCACTCGTTGGTGGTGTAACGCCGACGAAGCCGACGAGGTCGTCATCGACCGTTGCAATGATGTAGCTGCTCGTCACTTCCTCCGGATCGGGCAGCGTTCCGTCGCTCCGTGCCGAATACTGCCCGAGTTCCTTTGCGTAGACATCGTGGCGCAGGCGATACACCATCTCCCGCTGCGCTGCGGAAGCCATCGCGATGCATATTCCCATACGAATCGTTCCTTTCATTGAACGCCGGCCTCACAGAGCGCTCAACCATGTAATGAGGGATGGATCAAGATATGCATGCACCTCGCAAATCGCTAATGCTGCGCTCCGTGCAGTAGAAACGCGTACATGCGATCGACCTTCACTGAGGTACAGGATGGAAGCATCAGGCATCGGCGATCGACATCACGCAATCACCTTGCAGGCAGCGCCTCATACAGCCATGTTGCGATATGCAAAACACGAAATGCCCCTCTTCCGCAGTGCTTGAGCGTCTCTTCCTCGTTCGCAGACTCCCTGCATGACACAACAATCTGGCGTAGCAGACCGAGACACGAACGAGCAATCGCACCTTCCATAAGCGAAGAAGCCCCATGTTGCGGGGTTTTCTTCTTGCAAAACTTCATAGCCTCATTCCGCAACGTGTGTCTCGATTCGCCGGTGGAGATGAGGCTCCTCTGCAAGGAGCTGGACCATTTGAGATCCATGCCGCAGTCATGTAGATCAAGGCTCCAGAGCCACAGGGGTAGAACTGCACTGGCGGAGAGGGGAGAGATACAGATGCGCCTGTCGCCGCTGCCCGGTATTTTCTATCTGAAGGAATCTTGATGTCTGTATCGTTATTTCCATCGCTTTCGCGACGGAAGGAACATACCGGTCGCAGATGGCATCGCAGATTACTTGCTTGCAGGAAAAGGAAATCGTATTATCCCGGTGTCCTTCTTTCCCCTATTCTGTGAGCATGCCCCGGGTACCC
>JAFGKR010000295.1 GCA_016928515.1 Bacteroidota bacterium
AGGAGCGTCCCTCTCCGAAATCAACGACGCCGTGAGCGCAATAAACGAGGGATTCGACGAATGCCGAACCCTCGTCTCGTGTCCGATCCCGAAGGATGTTGCAAGTTCTGTCCTGAAGGGCATCACCCTCTCCCAAAACCACCCCAACCCGTTTAACCCCGTGACCCGGATCGAGTACGGTATTCCGCAGGACGGCGTCGTGCGGTTGCGGGTCTATGATCTCCTCGGACGAGTGGTCACCACCCTGGTGGATGGTCCTGTCTCACCGGGGATGCACAGTGTATCGTTCAATGCCGGCCGCCTTCCGAGCGGTGTGTACCTCTACCGCCTCGAAGCGGAGGGGCAGGTGCTGACGAGACGCATGGCGCTCACAAGATAAGCGCCCTCGCGGCAACCTGCAGCGGGAGCGCGGTCACGGTCAGAGACGGACCGACTCACATTTTGGGCGACGCAAAGACGCCTTGAAATGCTGAGCCGGTCCCGTCTCCATGAAACAGGATATGCAGGTCTTGCATGTGGTCATCCAACCATGTAAGTTCGCTTGTACGACCTATCCTGACATGTACCGTACGACGAATACGTTCCCAATGAGCGTGGAAGCGACAATCACCGCTTGCGCGTCCTCCATGCATCTCTACCGGCATGAACTTCGGCAGCTCGGGAGGTTCTCATGATGCGTTCAACGTTCCTCTCCGTCATCGCCGTCCTGTTGATCCTGTCCGTTCGGTGTTCGGCCCAGCAGGCGGCGATTGACAGTCTCGAACGGCTTGTATCTCGGAAGACGATCCGCGATACGGTCACAGTCAACCGCCTGAACCGGTTAAGCGTTCTCTGTCTTTTTGTCGACCCGGCAAGGGCAGCGAAGACGGCTGACAAGGCCCGCGGCATTGCGCGGAAGCTTGGTTTCCACCGCGGTCATGCCGAGGCGGAATACAACCTTGCCTGCGCGGCGCTGTATCGCAATCGCATCAGGGATGCCGCGGCGCATGCCCGGATCAGTCTCAGGCTGCGTGAGAGGGAGAGCGACGTCCCGGGGACGATCCGTTCATTGCTGATCCTCGGCCGGGCGTATTATCTGCTCCGCTCGGATTCGGCGCGGGATTGCTACGACAGGGCGGCGTTGCTGGCCGGGAATACGGGAGACACCGCGGGCAAGGCGGGCGCGCTTGCCGGTATCGGGCGGCTGTTGATGCGTACCGACCGGAAAGGGGCGCGTGAATATCTCGACAGAAGCCTGGCGCTGTTCGAACAGGTATGCGACACGCATGGAACGGCGAGCACTCTCTATGCCCTGGGATTCCTCTCCATGCAGGAGCGCGACCTGAAAACCGCCACGTTTTTTCTCGATCGCAGTGTAGCATTGATCGAGAAGACCGGTGACCGGTACATGCTCGCCACGATCATGCGCGTCCGCGGGCAGGTGCACACCCGGCTCGGGAACCTGCAGGAGGGTGAGCGGTCATTTGAGACCGCTCTCTACGCAGCGGAGAGCGTCGGGCATGACGCGGAGCGGCAGAGCGCCCTGACCGGCCTCGGCATTGTCTACAACCGGCTCGGGAAACAGAAGGAGGCGATGGCAATCTACCGGAACCTGGAATCGGTACAGCGGGAGAACCGTGATACGGCGGGACTGATCGTGACACGCATCAATCTCGGGGATCTGTATCATCAGCGAGGTCAGCACCATGACGCACTCGCATGCTTTTCACAAGCGCTCGCGGACGCTGAGCGGCGGCACGATGAGGAGAAATGGAGCATCGCTCTGATGAATCTCGGCGTGGTCTCCGCTGCGCTCGGCAATTCCTCGGAAGCCCTGGGGTATTTTCGGCGCTGTCTCCCGCTGAAGACACTTCAGCGCGACAGGGACGGTATGGCGACGCTGCTGAACAACATGGGAGCACTGCATGCAGGCAGTGGTGACCTGGACAGCGCCCAGGCCTGCTTTCACGAAAGTCTGCGGCTCGCGGAAGAAGTCGGTGCGAAGGTCGAAATGATCCGTGCGCTGCAGAACATCGGGATGGTGCATATGCAGCATGCGGACTACGAGAATGCGCTCAAGGCATTTCTTCGATCGCTGACACTCGCGGAGGAAAGCGGCCACAAGGAAAGCATCGCCTCGGCGCAGCGGCAGATCGCCTTTCTCTACGGACATATGTTTGACGGAGAAAAGGCGCTCGAGTACGGTGAACGCAGCATGCGGCTGTATGAAGCACTGGGGAGTCCGAATGACAGTGCCGCCGCGTACCAGATCTACGCGCTCCGGCTGATGGGAGTGCAGCGGTACGAAGAGGCCATGACGTGGCTGGAACGGAGTCTCGCCATCTACGAGCGCATTCGAAATCTCACCGGGATGGGCATCGTGTACAACAACATGTCCGGAATTCATGAATACAGGGGGGATCTCCCTGCAGCCGTCAGGGTCAATGCCAGGGCCATCGCGATCTTCGAACAGGCAGGGGACGAGAAACAGCTCGCACGGGCGTTGCACAATCAGGGGACCTATCTCCGGAAGCTGGGGAGGGTGGAGGAAGCATCGGCCGCGTTCGAGCGCGGAAACACCCTGGCGAAGCAGACCGGAGCCATCAGCGAAATCATGGATCTCGAGCACGAAATGAGCCGGGCGGCCCGCGCCCGCGGGGATTTTGAGGCGGCATACACGCATCACATCAACTATGTCGAAATCAAGGATAGCCTGTGGATCGCGGAAAAGATCCGATCCACAGAGAAACTGGCCGCGCAATTCGAAAGCGAAAAGAAAGAAAAACAGATTTCCCTCCTCAAGACCGAGGGCGAGTTGAGCAGTCTCAAACTCCGGCAGCAGGCCGAGGAGCTCCTCCGTCGCAGATTGCAGTCCGAACACCGTGAGCAGGAAATGCGTCTGCTGGCGCAGGCGGGCGCCATCCAGTCGTTGACGCTGGACAGCACGCGAAAGGCACTGGATCTCGGCGAGGCGGAGAAGCGCGCCCTGCGCAGCGAAACGGAACTCCTGAAGAAACGAGAGGAACTGAATCGGGCGGAACTTGGCCGGCGTGATACGCAGCGGTATGCGCTCGGAGCCGGTATGCTGCTGCTTGCCGTGATCGCTGTGCTTCTCCTCCGGCGCGTGCAGGCCAGAAGGCGCGAGGCATTGCTGCGCGCGGAAGCGGCGACCGCGGAGACGCATCGGCTGGCGGCGGAAAGCGAGCGGCGTCAGAAGGAAACCCATCGCGTGTACGCGCAGCAGTTGATCCAGACGCAGGAACGGGAGCGGGAACGCATCGCCACCGATCTGCATGACAGTCTCGGACAGGAACTCGTGGTGATCAAGAACCGCGCGATGATGGCGCTTCGGCATATGGATGACCCGCAAAAACTCCGATCGCAGCTGCAGCAGGTATCGGATCTTTCAGGCCATATGCTGGAGGACATCCGCGCCATCGCGCATCATCTGCGTCCCCTCGAGCTCGACCGCCTCGGACTGACCGCGACGCTGCAGGGTGTCGCGCATGAGCTCAGGGAGGCGACGCCCATCCGGATACAGGCGGATATCGACCCGATCGACGGTCTGTTCGGGAAGGAGCAGGAAATCATTCTCTACCGTATCGTGCAGGAGGCGTTGGGCAATGCCGTCAAACATGCGAATGCGACGGCCGTGACGGTGCGCTTGAAGCAGATGGATGGTCGCTGCCGCATCGAAATCACGGATGACGGCAAGGGATTTCTGCCGGAAGATACCGGAACGAAGGGCGGAAACGGGCGCCGCGGCCTGGGCCTGTCCGGAATGCATGAACGCGTGCACATGCTGGATGGCACGATGAACATCGATGCGGCACCCGGCGAAGGCACATCCATCACGATCGACCTGCCGCTGCTACGAAAGGATGGTGTACCATCCGCTGTATCATCCTGATCCGGTAGGTCCCTCTCGCCATGTCGTCGACGAACGAATTGACAACGTTTCCCGATTCGCGAGCGCGTAGCGGAGCAGGGCATAACTCCCGCTCAGTCCCAGCTTTCGTGCAATGTGGTGCCGATGCGATTCGATGGTTCGGACGGAAACATGCATCCGGTCGGCGATCTCGCGGCTGGAAAGAGACTCCGCCATGAGTCGCAGAACCTCCAGCTCGGTCGGGGTCAGTTCGCTGCCTTCGCCGGAAGCCGCTGGATGGTGTGCGGCGTTGCCATATCGTTTGAGCAGGTGATTGGATAGCGTAGGACTGAAGTAGTACTCGCCATTCACGATGCTCGTGATGCCGTTCAGGATATCGCGGACCGCGGATTCTTTCAGGATATACCCCTTCACCCCGGTATCTATCGCCTTGTTGAAAAGTCCTTGCTCGTCGTACATCGTGAGCATGATGACGTGAACAGGGAGATTCTCCTCACTCACACTCTGGGCGACGTCGAGTCCCGTCATAGCCGGCATCTCGATATCGAGAATGGCGATCGTGGGGCGAAGCCGCCGGATCATATCGAGCGCTTCCTGTCCGTCTTCCGCTTCGCCTACGACGCTGAACGAAGTCTTTCGGGTGATGGTATCGCGGAGTCCCTGCCGAAACATGGGATGATCGTCGGCGATGACGATGGTGACCGGTCCGGTTGACTTCATACAGGTATCGACTCCTTCTCACGCGGGGTGGGGGTAGGAATAGTCAGCGGGACACGCACCTCGATCGTGGTTCCTCTGTTGACCGCACTGTGAATGCGCATGTCTCCGTGCAGCATTTCGACGCGCTCTTTCATTCCGTGCAGTCCGAAGCCGAGATCGGATCCATGCTTCGACAGATGGGAATGCAAGGCGAAGCCCCTGCCGTCATCCTCGATGCGGACGACGAGAACATCGTCGCGCGGTGTCACGGCGACCGATGCAGCATTCGCCTGCGAATGTTTGAGGATGTTGTTGACTCCTTCCTGCACGATGCGGAAGAGATGAATTTCCTGCTCGGGAGCGAGCAGTCCTTCAAGATCACCGATATCGCTGGTAAAGCGGATTCCGGTCGCGAGAGAAATCCTGTTCAATGTGTCGATGAGGGTTTCCGACAAGCCGGCGCGTTCCAGCTGTATGGGCCGGAGGTCACGCGACACCTGCCGCACTTCCATGATGACATTCCGTGCAAGAGCGGATATCCGGGACAGGCTCTGTCGTGTCCGAGTCACATCCTGCTCCATCAGCGCCAATTCGGCCTGGTTCCCGATCACCAGCAGCTCCTGGCCCAGTCCGTCATGCAGTTCCGCCGCGATACGCCTTCTCTCCAGTTCCTGTGATTCGATCAGCTTCTTGGTGAACAGATTCTGCATCTTTCGCTTCGTCCGTTCGGCTTCCGATCGTGCCACGAGCTCCCGCGCTTCCGCCGCCTCGGCCCGCAGCGAGGCCTGGAGCCGCTTCGCACGTGCGCGGCGCAGGAGGAGCAAGCCGATCACGGCGAGCAGGGTGGCTCCCACCGCCAGGGCGGCGAGCAGGAGCCGCTGCCGCGCAAGCTTCTCCTCCTTGAGCAAGTCGCTCTGCTGCAGCAGTTCCGCCTCACGTTGCGTCTTCTGCCGCTGCGCTTTCTCCATGCGCATGGCGATCTCGTTGTCATGCAGCTTCAGCGCCTGGATCTCGGACTCCTGGGAAAGGACGAGCAGATCCTGTTCCCGCCGTTCCGCCTCCAGCCGGCGGCGCAGGAGTTCCTCACGCTGCCGCTGCAGGTCGAGCGCTCGCAGCTGTCCGTCCTTTTTATACATCGCGATCTGCTGATCTTTCCTCTCGCTGTCGAAGCGGGCGAGCATTTCATTCATCGATCTGATACTCTCCTGGCGGTACAGGCTGTCCTTGATACGTGTAAACAGCATATGGTGCCGGTATGCGCTCAGGTAATCTCCTCTCCTTGCGGCCTCTCTGCGTAACTCGTTCTCGATATCCATGAGCGCGTCAAGTGAGCCGGTTTCCCGGGCCAGAGCGATGCCACGATCGAATGCATCTCGGGCGAGCGAATCGTCACCGTGCTTCATCAGGCAACTGCCGTAATTATGCCATGCACGTGCAAGATTCCACTTGTCATTCGCATCCTCCAGCAGGGCGATGGCCTGCCGATGATATGCGAGCGCGGTCTTGAAGTCCGACTTGTCTTCGTACGCGAGGGTCATTTTGTTCAGAACAATAGCCAGGCCGTGCGTATTCCCTGCATTTTCACAGGCGATCTGTGCAGCCTTCAGCACACGAAGCGCCTCGTCATCTCTGTTCATCCTGACGAGCAGACCGCCCTCACGCTGGAGCGCCATCACGCGATCCTCCGTGCGTCCTTGTGCCGTGTACAACCGATCACTCAGGCGCGCGTACTCGAGCGCTTTCTCCAGATGCAGAAGTTTCTCATAGACAAGCGAGAGACGATAGTACCCGTCCGCGACCCCACGTTGATCGCCGGACCGGTCTGAATGCCGCACGTATCGGAGGTAATGCGTAAGTGCCTGCTCATAGTCCCCGAGCTTCATGTGCGTGTCCGCGATCCACCTGAG
>JAFGKR010000296.1 GCA_016928515.1 Bacteroidota bacterium
CCTATTATTACCCGGGTAAAATATATCTTCAGGAAGGTTGACTGTGCCAACGATTGACAGCCGGGTTTGTTCCAACGGGATATTCCGGTGTCCTTCTTGCATTTTATGGAATACCTGCCAATATTCCTTCCATACAATTCCAGGGCAGACAGGAGCATGGCTCCCCATCGCAGTGTGTTCATTGCGGATCCGGGCTGCGCATCCTGTGATACCGCATGTTTCAGCATAAGGAAACCGTCATGAAAACCCTCCTCACGGCGGCCTGCCGTGCCTCACTGTTTCTCCTGCTCTGTCTCCTCGCGGCCGCTCCCCGGCTCTGTTCCCAGACCGTGCTGGCGGATTTCGGGTCGACTGCGGGTGGCAATTCCTTCGGCCTCGCCGGATGGAACACGCTGATCAAGAGTCCGGCCGTGTCGTACACCGCTGACGGTCCCGGAGGCCTGGTGGCCGACGCCTCCGTGGAAGAATATTCCGACTACCAGGGCGTGCAGGGGAGTTCGCGCATGTTCACGACCGGCGACCGTATCGTTGCCACCTGGTATAACCGCTCGCAGGAGACGATACGCTTCACGGCGCGCGTGAGTTTCAGCGACGCGGATGAGCCCGACGGCGGATCGTCCACGGGCAACTGGTACACCATGCGCTCGTATGACAATTACCGCGAGACCTGGACGGAAGCGCAGCCGCAGCAGACGGTGCGCACCGTGTTCGTGATCTGCGACGAGGGGGTGCACAAGACGGACGCTGCATGGTCGCTGGTGAATGTGAACCTCGCCATCGAATGGGGATCGAGCGACATGAAGCAGCATCTGGTCTGCGACCGCATCGAACTCGACGCCGCGGACAATACGCCGCCAGACGCACCCACGGGACTGCGCACGACGAACGTGACGGATTCGGAAATCATGCTGACATGGAATGAACCGAATGACGACGTCGGAGTGATGGATTACTACGTGTTCGCGAACGGGAACGTTGTGTGCTACACCCGCGAGAACAGCTGCAGCTGCGTGCTTCTCGAGCCGGAAACGGAGTATCGTCTGAGCGTGGTCGCGATGGACAATGTGGGAAACCGGAGCGCAGCTTCTTCTGAACTGCGGGTGAGCACATTGCCGTTCCAGGGAGGAGCGGGTGTGGTCAATCCCGCGGGAATCGAGTATCTCGGCTGTTTCCGCATGCCGGAGGACTACTACTGGGGAGGGGAGGCGGTGACGTACCGCTTCGACGGCGACGGCGGGCAGACGGGAAGCGGTGCGAACGACGGCTTCCCGGGTTCGCTTTACGTCACCAACGTCAATCAGCCGGAGAACGGCCTGGTCGGGGAGGTCGGCATCCCCGCGCCGGCCTCGGCGAAACCCGCATCGATCGAGAACCTGCCCGTTGCGACCGTTCTCAGCTCCCCTGTCAACATCCGTCCCGCGGCCATCAACGACTGGGAGTACGTCGACATCTGGCGCACCGGACTCGAATACCTCGCCTCCGAACAGCGGTTGTACAGCTCATGGTCCCTTCATTACAGCGTTTCCGACGAGAAGCACGCGACGATCAGCTGCTGTCCCGCACCCGATCTGTCGAGTGGACCGTATTACGGTCCCTGGTATCTCGGCGTGCCCGGGCAGATTCCGCTCGAGGCGCATGCGAACGATTACCTGTTTTCACTCCCGGATGCCTGGGCTTCGCAGCACACATCAGGGAGGAGCCTCGTTGTCGGACGTTTCCGCGACGGAGGGCTCAGCGGACTCGGACCGACACTCTACGCGTTCGCTCCCGTCGGCGTAACGCCTCCGGCGCTGAACGCGCAGCTGAATTTCACGACACTGCTGCAGTACGGTCCGGTCGCCGGAACGGACAACTATCACTATCCCGACGCGCTCGACGGATACAACCACAGCGACTACTGGCGGGAGGCCTGCTGGATCGGCGCCGGGACGCAGACGGCGGTTGCGGTTATCGGGCTGAAGGGTCGCGGGCACAACTGGTACGGATACACTGGAGAGTGGATGCCGCTGGATTGGGTTGTTGCGGATGTTCCCATGCACACATTTGACGAGACGGATCCCAACGGAAAGGGCTGGCGCTCGAATCACATGCAACCGATGATCGCGCTGTATGATCCTGCGGATCTGGCGGCGGTCGCGGCGGGCAGTATCGAGTCCTTCGTGCCCCAACCGGTAGCCGCTGTCAATCTCGACCGGCAGATATTTTTCGGTTCGATGTGTGAAATCTTTTCCGCCACCTTCGATCCGGTGAACAGCCTCCTCTACGTCACGGAATTCGTTCTCGAAACCGATGGTGCGCTGGTGATGCATGTGTTTCGCGTCACAGCGATGCCGGTGGGCGTGCATCGTCCCTCAGCCGCTGCACCTGCGTCACTTCAGCTCACGCACGCGCCCAGTCCCGTGCGTTCCGTGACGCGATTCACTTGTGCTCTCCCCGAGGACGCTGTTGTCGGTCTCCGCGTGTATGACTGCCTCGGACGCGAGGTTGCCGTTCTCGCTGACGGGGTGCGCTCGCGTGGGACACATACGTTCACACTCGATGCTCACGATCTGCAGCTTCGTTCAGGACTTTACATCGTCGCCCTGTCGGCCGGAGGGAATGTCGCGACGCAGAGAATGCTGATTGTGCGTTGATCAATCCTCTCTGCAGGACAGGCCTTCATACTTGTCCATCCGTGGATGGATTAGAAAGGACAGCTCTGCGGGGGTGTCCTTCCGAGGCGGCAACAAGAATTACCATCGCCCGCAGGGAAGATGAGGTCCCTCCGTTACTTCGCCGGCGGGTACTGAATCAGAATTTTCGTCCTGAAATCATTGAGATAGCCGTCCGGAAGGTACATTGATTCCGAGCCATCCGTCTCAATACTGGTAAGACTCACCGTGGGAACGCTTTTTTCCATATAGTCCATCCCGGTGCCTTTCTGGAAGACGTGCGCCTTGTCGAGATACTCCCAGCCGTCAGAGGTCGTGAGACGTTCCCGGTAGAACGCGACGACCGCTGCCTGATCGTCAGGCGTCGCCAGTGTGACGTTCAATCGGTGGGGCTGAACCTGTGCCGATCCGATTCTCCCGGAATGGATGATCACCGCCCCCGGATATGCCGGGAGGCCTACCTCCTCCGCACGAGGGGTAAATTTCTCCTTGATCAGATACGAGGCTGCCTCGGTGACGGGTGCCCACGGGGCGAACGCTCCCGGGACGGTCTCCTCAGCTGTGGTTTCGACACTTTCACCATTGCCGTCATCGGTACCTGTTTCCTGCCTTGCCTCCTCCTTTGTGCCACAGGCAGCGGTGATGACAAGAAGCAGCATGAATGCAATTGAACGAAGCATGATCGATCCTCCTTTCACAGGATTCATCTATGCGTGGCCACCATGGCCACGCCCATCGAACGAGTGCGTCGAACGAAAAAATGCAGGCGCCTGTATTTCGCGTATGCCTCCAACCTGCGGAAGTTTTCCGAGGAAGTCAACTTGGATTATTCTCGACAGGTGAATATCATGTACTCTTTCATTCAATTTGAAGGGGCTTGCCCGTGAATACTTCTGCGTACATCCTGTCTCTGTTCCTGTGTTTCGCAAGTATCCCATTCTCCGGGATCAGCCGCGATCATGATGAGACGATCGTTGGGAGGCCAACCCTGGAATCTGCAGCAGACACCCTTCGTGCCGCCTTCCTCGCTGAGTTCCGCGGGGGTCTCACGGGTGCGGTGCGTGGAAAAGCCATGTTCGATGTCCGTGAAACGGGGGATCTCGAAATTGTCAAACTCATCCTGTACAGGTACAAGGATAACGACGACTTCGAAGCAATCAATTTCTTGCGCATGGAGGATCACCTTCTCCCGGTCGGCACCCACGAGATTTCGGATGACGGACCAATCATGGTCGGGTATCTTCTTTATCGGGATGGAACGATGACGATCGGAAGCGGTGATGCGGGATCCCTGATGATCGAGCGCAGCGATGACGATGTCATCACAGGAACATTCTCCTTCACGGGAGAGCTGACTGTGACGGGCTCCGATGAGGAAACGATGGAATTTTCGGTAACCGGGCGTTTTCACGCGCCGCGCGGGGACGAAACGGCACTCCCGACGGCGTTTCGGTGATGGTGTTTCGGGTACCG
>JAFGKR010000297.1 GCA_016928515.1 Bacteroidota bacterium
TCGAAGTGGTCTACGGCACCGCACTGACCGAAACCGGACGGGTGGAGCTGACCTACGATCCGAACACGCTGACCGCCGGCGGCAGTATTCCTGCACAGGCGGACGGTACGGTGAACTGGTACTACATCGAAGCGACAGATGACGACAACGAAATTGCGACCTATCCTCCGGATCTCGCCGGTCCCCTCCCCTTCTTTATCGTCCGTGACGGAGACATCCGCATCTGGGACATCAAGTACACTCCGTTCGACGACGGCGTTCCCGGATGCAGCGGCTTTGAAGGGATCACCACCCGCGGCATTGTGACCGCCGGACCGAATCTCGGCATGTACTTCATCCAGGATGCCGGCCAGGCCTGGAGCGGCATCCAGATCTATGCGAGCAACATCAAGGACCAGGGTCTCGAAATCGGTGACGACATCACTGTCACGGGGAAGGCCGGCGTGCGCTACGGTATCGTGCAGCTCAGCAATGTGACCATCGACGAGAACCACGGCAAGACCGCACTTCCGGTACCCGTGTCCCTCGCCACCGGTACCTTCGAGACTGGCGCCGTTCCTGACGGTGAAGTCAACGCGGAACCATACGAAGGTATGCTCGTATCCTTCGAATCCCTGACGGTTACCTCCGACAACGCCGATGCTCCAGGTGGCAATTTCGGCGAATTCCTTGTAACTGACGGCACGGGCGACATGCGTGTCGACGATGCCGGAACCTGGGATGACGTGTACACCACCGATTCCGCGGACACCGGCCTCATCTATCTGAAACCGGGGACGGAAATCGGATCGCTGACCGGCATCATGTACTACAGCTTCGACAACTGGAAATTGGAGCCGCGCAGTGAAGAAGATTTCGTGAACGTCGTCACGTCCATCGAGCGTCTTCACGGTCTCCCGACCGGACTGACCCTGCATGCCAACTATCCGAATCCGTTTATCGCGGAAACGGGTACGACAATCCGTTTCGACCTCCCGCAGAGTGCGCAGGTCTCCCTGCGCGTGTATGACGCTACCGGACGCCTCGTGACGAGCCTCGTCGAAGGCAGCTACGAAGCCGGCAATTACAACGTGCACTTCCAGAGCACTGACCTGCCCTCCGGCATCTATCTGTATCGCCTCATGGCGGACGGTGTCAGCCAGGCGGCACGCATGATCATCACTCGCTAATCAATCAAGAGGACAGGCGGGCTCCGGCCCGTCTGTCCTCCGTTTCTCCTCATGAGAATATCGATACCCGCTGTTGCGCTTCTCGTATCCGTGACCCTGTCCGGCTGCTGTTCCTGTCGTGAGGGTATTGCGGAGCATTCCTTCCCTCCTACCACCATTTCCTATTCATCGGGAGGAGGATTTACCGGTTTGACTACCGGGTATACAATCACTGCGGACCGGATGGTATTGAAATGGAGTCGCTATCCCGGTGAAGCATCTGCAGTCGACACCATCGGCAGCATCGACACCGAACGATATGCAGCCCTTCTGAACGCAATCTATTCTCAACCGCTCGATTCGATTCAACAGATGCAGACGGGCAACATGACCGTCGCTCTTGTCATCGACAAGGATGATGTTCGCTACACCTGGCAATGGGCCGGTGTGCATGAGAATGACGAATCCGTTCCGGATGTCGTGCGACCTCTGCGAACAGCCGTATGGAATGAGCTGCAATCCGCCTCCCCCGGGAGAGAACACCAATGACGGTATGACAATCACATGGATGGAGATCTGGTCATGAACAGGACGACGTTATCCCGGTTGCTCAACATTACCGCGCTCGGCCTGCTGCTTCTCATATCCCCGCTGTCGGCGCAGAGGAGCAAGTATGCCGTTGTCGAGGCCCATCGAGACGGTGAGAGAATCTCCGATTCCCGGCTTCACCATACGGCAATCCGCTTCCAGCAATGGCGGGAGTCGAATCGCGTGCTCCGCATGTACCCGACGCTGGGACACATTTCCGCGCTCACCATCGACCAGATCCTGGCCTACGAACGTCACATGCGCGAGATACCGGAACTCCGCATCGCCTGGGACGACGAGCGTGGCATCCCCCTTCTGATCGAGGGCGCTCCGCTGCAACGTTCACTGGCACCGATCACGGACGGTACGATGTCGCATCATCTGACCGTGAAGAGCTTCCTCCAGTCTTTCTCCACTCTTCTGCGCATTGATACCGAGGCGGCGTCGTTTCTTCTCGAGCGCAGCAGCATCGATGATCGGGGGAGATCGCATCTGCGCTTTCGTCAAAACCGCAACGGTATTCCGATCTGGGGAAGGGAAATCGTCTGCGGTATCGCTCCGGACGGCAATCTGGAGTTGTTCACCGGACGCTACACTCCGGTGGATTGTCCCGTCGGGGGACATTTCATTCTGGCAGCGGAGGAGGCAACCGCAGTGGCCCAGGCACATCTGCAGGCTGTGACGCAGTGCTCTCCGATTCCTCCCCTGATGCAGGGCCTGCTCGATTACAACGGACCGACAGTCGAACAATGTTATCTGGACGAGAACGGAACTCTGCATCCAGCATACGCGGTGGAATTGCGCACTGATGCGCTGCATCGCTGGCGTTGCTTTGTCGATGCCGAGGCCGGATCGATCATCCGTGCTTACCGCACCACGTGTACGGACGGTCCCGAGAAAGCCACCGCAACGGATCTCACCGGCCAGACCCGCACGCTGGATACGTATCTGCACAGCGGGAACTACTACCTTATTGACGCCTCCCGGACGATGTTCAACCCAGGCGGTTCCGTGTTCCCGGACAGGACATTCGGGACGATTACCACGCTGACCGCGAACAACTCGGATCTCACCAATGTGACGCATGTCACATCCGCTGCGAACACCTGGAGTGACCGCTCCTCCGTATCTGCCCATGCGAATCTGGGTCTTGTCTACGAATACTATCGCGGCACGCATGGGCGGAATTCCATCGACAACCGCGGTGGAACCATTCTCGCCATCGTCAACGTGACGCAGGGCGGACTGTCAATGGAGAACGCCTACTGGAACGGCCAGTTCATGGCCTTCGGAAACGGAGGAACAATATTCGATCCGATTGCCGGTGCGCTGGATGTCACGGCACACGAGCTGACACACGGAGTGACAGAGTTTTCGGCGGGTCTCGAGTACCGCAACCAATCCGGCGCCCTCAACGAAGCGTTCAGCGACATTTTCGCGGCGATGGTGGATCGCGATGACTGGAAAATCGGAGAAGATATCACTCGCGTCAGTTCGTCTTTCCCCACCGGAACATTGCGGGACATGCAGGATCCGCATAATGGCGGTTCACCAGGTTCCGCATCCTGGCAGCCGAAACACATGAACGAATACCAGAATCTTCCGGAGACCGAAGATAATGGAGGAGTGCACATCAACAGTGGCATCATCAATCACTGCGCCTACCTGCTGAGCGAGGATATCGGACGGGACAAAGCGGAAAAGATTTTCTACGACGCCTTGACGACGAAGCTCACACGGCAGTCCCGCTTCATCGACTTTCGTCTCGCAATCATCAGGTCGGCACAGGAACTCTTCGGTGCGGCCGAAGCGCAGTCCTGCGCGAGTGCCTGCGATCAGGTCGGCATCACCGACGGCAATCCGACGGACGACCCAACCGACTATCCGGAAGTGGAGGGAGTGGACCGCATGTTGTTCGTGAACACAGATCCCTTCCTCCCTGCTCCGCTGTGGATCGCAGTTCCACCCGCGACCGACAACGATGACTTCACCTCCATTTCCTTCACCGAGGTCTGGAGCCGCCCGAGCATCAGTGACGACGGCAGTGTCGCAGTGTTCATCGACACCGAATTCAACATCCGCGCGATTGCGCTGGACGGTGCACCCAACGAACAGGTCATCGAGAATTCGGGCGTCTGGAATTCCATCGCCCTGAGCCGCGATCAGAATATGATCGCACTGACGACGATTCTCCTCAATCCGGAGATTTACGTCCTGGATATCTCCGGCCCGAATCCGGTCGCCAAATCCTTCGAAGTGTACACACCCAATTATACAGGCGAGGACTTGCCGAATGCTGCGCAGTTCCCCGACGCGATGGAATTCAGTCACGACGATGCCTACCTGCTTTTCGACACCTACAACGAAGTGACCATCGGCGACTTCGATTACGGCTTCTGGGATATCAATCTCATGCATATCCGCAACATTGAACAGGGTGGGTTCGGAACCGGGTTCATCGAACGAATTTTCCCACAGGACCCCACACTCAACATCGGGAATCCCACGTTCGCGAAGAACAAACCCACGGTCATCGCTTTCGACGTCATTTCCCCCTCGCAGGGGACCTCATCCGTCATGGCAATGGATCTTCTCAAGGGCGAGCCCAAGTTTGTTGCGCAGACGACATTCGAGCACAACGGCTACCCCACCTATGCCGGTGACGATCGTACACTGTCGTATGTGGTCAAACAACAGGACATCGACATTATTGTAAACATCTCAATGGAAAGCGACGGCATCACCACGGCGGGAAGTCCCCAGGGATTTATCGCAGCCGGAACGGTTCCGCTGTGGTTCCGCACTGGAACGCGCCCAGTCGCTGTTGCGAATGTTCCCTCCGTACCTGCCCAGGCCACTCTGGCGCAGAACTATCCCAATCCCTTCAACCCATCGACGACAATCCGCTACACGCTCCCCGTGGAAGGCAGCATCGAACTCACCGTACACGATATGCTCGGCCGTCGTGTACGGGCGCTGGAATCCGGCATCCGTGAGGCGGGTGGGCACACGATCATATGGGACGGGCGGGATGACGCTGGACGCGCGGTACCTGCCGGTGCCTATTTCACACGGTTCGTTACCGATGGCCACGTCCTGACCAGACAGATGCTTCTTCTCAAATAACGAAACACTATGCGCACGGGTCTTCTTCTTCTGGCACTCATCATGTTTTCGGCCTGCTCGGAAACACCGAACACTCCGGTCGAAAATCGTCCGCCCGAGACGTATCTCTCACTTTCCCCTGACGGTGAGCTGCGCACGACAACGAGCAGACAGCACATCCACTGGTGGGGTGACGACCCGGATGGATTCGTCGCAGGATATCTGATCAGTTTCGATCTCACGCATTGGTCGTTCACGACACGTAATGACAGTATTTTCGCGCTGTCACTTTCCGGGAGCGACACGGTCTACACATTCTCCGTCCGCGCCGTGGACGATCAGGGGAACGGAGTCTATGACGCTGATAGCCCGTTTGGTCCCGAACCGTTCACGGACGAAAACAGGAACGGCACGTACGACGCAGGGGAGGCTTTCATAGACCTGGGACTCGCCGATCCGACACCGGCCGAATTGCGGTATCCGATCCGGAATTCGCCACCTGTCGTTCAGTTCACGCAGGGATCGGATGTCCCGGAGACGACGTTCACCGTCGCTTCCTTCGCATGGATCGGAAGTGATCTCGACGGAGACGAAACCATCCGTGAATACCGGTATGCGCTCAACGACACATTGAATCCCGCATCATGGAAAATCCTTCCACGGAGCACAACATTCATCACCCTTGGGGAGAGCGACGGGCTGAGAGAAGGAGAAAACGTGTTTTACCTGCGCGCGGTGGACATCGCCGGAGCTGAAAGCCGGCTTATGCGCATGCCTGACACTTCGCGGACCTGGTACGTCAAGAAGCCGAAGACCGACCTGTTGATCGTGGACGATTACGGTCCTGCCGACGCATCGGCGGAATTCTATCGCGGTGTGACGGATACGCTTTTCGGCGGGCGATTCCGCGGTGCGGATGTCTTCGACATCCGCACAGGGGCGTCCTCAACGAGCCGTGGGAAGTATCTCCCTCCTTACATCAATCCGACCTTCATAGAAACCCTGAAGCTGTTCCGTTACATTCTCTGGTACGGGGACAATAATCCCACCATCGAGGTCGCGCAGCTGGCCCTTCCCGAGTACCAGGCTTCCGGCGGACACATCCTGTACACGGCCGCCTTTCCGGAGAGTGCCATCGATCCGCGTGGCGGGATCACGGACTATGCCCCGATCGATAGCCTCAGTCCCGATCCCATCCGTTTCGTCCCCAGCGGCACGCGTGCGGAACCCGATCCCGAATCGCCGGGGTACCCGGTGCTCGTCCGGGACGCACAGGGAGTGCCCGTGGCATTCATCCGCGACCTGTACCGCAAGATCAACGCTCGCAATCTCTATCGTTTCGAGGAGAGCACGCGCTGGGAGGGACGACCGGTCGTTGGTGTGCGCAGCGGAGACAGCCGCTTTATCCTCCTCGGTTTCCCTCTGCACCGCTTTGACGGTGACAGTAACGCCGGGGAATTGATTCATCTGATTTTCCGAAACGAATTCGGCCTGCAGTAACGCCTATGAGAGCGATCGCCGTATTGCTTCTGTTCATGACCGTAGTCCTCTCTGCGCACGCGCAGAAAGCCACCATCACCGGAATGATCACCGATGCCCGAAGCGGGGAAACACTCATCGGCGTCAACGTCCTTGTCAAGGGCACCTATTACGGAGCAGCCACCGATGTCAACGGGCGTTATACGATCCGTGAAATGAATCCGGGGGAATACACCATCGTTGTATCGCTTATCGGATACAAGAAGATTCAGCAGACCGGCGTTGAGGTGAAAGCGGGAACAACCGTGAAACTGAATTTCGAAATGGAGGAAACCATTCTTACCATGGACGAAGCAGTCGTCATCATCGGTCAGAAGCCACTGCTCGATATCGAGGAGACCGCGAGCACGCGCACTGTCACCGCGGAGGATCTCGAGATCGCCGTCATCGAAAACGTGACGGATGTCGTCGCCCAGCAGACCGGGGTGGTGAAATCCGACGAGGGCATCCATATCCGCGGTGGTCGCGCCTATGAAAACGCATTTCTGCTCGATGGTATCTCGGTGCAGGATCCGCTCGCGGGAACGGGTTTCGGCCTGCAACTCAGCGCAGCCTCCATCGAGGAACTCGAAGTCATCACCGGCGGCTTCAACGCAGAGTACGGGCAGGCCACCTCCGGTGTCGTCAATGTGACCACGAAGGAAGCCGACGAACAGTATTCCGTGTATCTTTCACACAAGCGCGATAACCTGGGCTTCAACAGTGACACCCGTTCGAGCTGGAACACCGATATCAGCGAAGCCTCGCTCAGCGGACCGGAGCCGATCAGCAGCTTCCTCCTTCCGGCACTGGGCGTGAATCTGCCCGGAAAACTCTCGTTCTTCGGGAATCTGTATGCCGGCTTCTCCGACGGTTTCACGCGACTCACGACAATCATTCGCAATGGACGTCCCACCGGCGAGTATCGAGAGATCACCGCTGATCAGCTCTATTCGAGCACCTTCGGGGGAACGCGCTTTGCTCCGCGGCAGGACAACAACTGGTTCTGGCTTGGCAAGGTAACATGGGCGTTCACTCCAACCATGAAGCTTCGCTACTCCTACAACCAGTCGGTGAGCATCAATCAGAACTCCCAGTCCCTGCAGACCAATCTGGAATACGTTGAACCGAGTCCGGGGTATCAGTACGAATTTCAGAACATCCTCGATGGCGCCAATACCTATACGCACAACACGATATTCCACACGCTCAGCTGGACACACACGGTCAACAGCAAATCCTTCTATGAAGTCCGTCTCAGTCGCTTCTACACGAATCTGCGCTCCGACGCCAACGGTCTGAACTGGACGGAATACGAGGAACCGAAAGATCTGATCACCTTCCCGGTGGAGTATTATAACGAGGGAACGGATCGTGTGGGTGTGATCCCGGGGGACGGTTTCTGGGATACCGGCAACGGTTTCACCTGGCACGATCATCACGTCGTGAACTACACGCTCAAGGCCGACTTCACCAGCAATCTCTCGGAGCGCAGCAAATTCAAGGCGGGGCTGGACGCGACATTCGGCGAGATGCAGGTGGTGGACATTTACAAACCGTGGCTCGGGGACCTCGGACTCAACAACGACATTTACCGGGTACATCCGGCGTACGGCGCGATGTATGCGCAGGACAACATCAACTTCAGCGGCATGATTCTGAACTTCGGGCTACGCCTCGACTGGTGGATGCCGGGCAAGTTCGTGGACGATGCCGTCGGCAATCCCGAGGTCATCACCATTCCCGATTACATCCGGGAATCCTACATGGACAATACGTTCGGTCTTTTCGACCGCCGTTTCAAGGCGCGTGTCAGCCCACGGCTGGGCATCTCGCATCCGATCTCCGACAACCAGACACTGTTTTTCTCGTACGGGCACTTCACCAAGCGGCCGCGGCCGCAGTTCGTCTATGCCAAATTGAATCCGGTCAGCGCCAAATCGACATTCCAGAAATTCGGCAATCCGGATCTCGATCCCGAGACCACGGTGGCCTACGAATTGGGCCTGCGCAATCAATTCACGGAAGACGACGTACTCACGATGACCGCGTATTACAAGGACATCTTCGATTACGTCAGCACCAAGTCGGCGACGATCCCGAGTTCGCGCTTCTCCGGCGGATCGTTCATCACGTACATCAACCAGGATTACGCGCGAACGCGAGGCGTCGAGCTGGAATATAAGAAGCGCGTCGGGAGATGGTTCCGCGGGACGGCGAGCTTTGCCTACAGCATCGCGACAGGAAAAAGTTCCTCCCCCGACGAGGGAGCGCTTGTGCAACGCGGTGATCTCGAGGAAGCCATTCGCGAGAACTATCTGATCTGGGATCGTCCGATCCAGGCATCTCTGAGTGCAAGTTTCTACATCCCGCGTGGGAAGGATCCTCTGGGTATCGGCCTGGTTGAAGATCTGAATCTGTATATTCGTGCGTCTTTTCAATCAGGCAAACGCTACACCCCACAATTTCTGATCGGATACGATCCGGCCACAGGGCGTCCGATATACGATCGCGATCGTACCAATCTCTACGGTGCAATCGGAGAGAATTGGTTCAATATCGACATCAACATCGAAAAACACATCTTTATCGCCGGGTTGGATGTGGGCATTCTCGTCGAGATCACCAATCTGTTGGACAACGAGAACGCTGCGATCATCAATCCCGTCACCGGCCGCGCCTACGAATACGGGGATCCCACACCGGGCGGGTACAATGATCCGCTCTATCCGGACTTGCAGGCGCCGCTCAATCCGTACCCATACAATCCTGCGCGTTACCTTGCGCCGCGCAACATCCGCGCAGGAATCTCGGTGAAGATATGACAGCGATGCAATCTGCGACACCTCTACGTTCCACTGCACTCCTTATCCTCGCACTCCTGTTGGCGACGTCTGCGGGACAGGCACAGCTCATCCCCCTGCTGGGCGGGCAGCGCGCCGGTATCTCCTCTCTGCAGTTTCTCAAAATCGGTACCGGCGCACGCGCCGTGGGCATGGGCGAGGCTTTCATCGCCGTCGCGAATGACGCATCATCTCTGCATTACAATCCCGCAGGCATGGTTCAGTGTGACGGACACGAAGCCATGTTTTCTCACACGTCCTGGGTGGTCGATCTGCAACATGAATTCGTCGCAGGCATCTACCGGTTGTCGCCGTCGGATGCCGTCGGCATTTCCTTCACCGCCCTGCACACCGAAGACATGGAGGTCCGGACGGAGACCCAGCCATTCGGGACCGGGCGCTATTTCCGGTACGGTGACATCGCTGTCGGTCTCTCGTACGCACGACAGCTCACGGAACAGTTCACCTTCGGCGCAACTATCCGCTACGTGGAGGAGACCATCGACGTCCTCAAGACGCGTGCGGTCATGATCGATCTCGGGACCTATTACTGGACCGGCCTGGGAAGCACCCGTTTCTCGGTGGCGGTATCAAATTTCGGGAATAACGTTTCGCCGGAAGGAACCGTCGATCTGCCGCGCGGGGAGAAACTTTCCTCCTTCCAGGAATATTCCCCGCCCACCCTGTTCCGCATCGGCTTCGCCTTCGAACCCATCGAGGATGACGTCAACCGCCTTACGGCCTCCGTGCAGTTGAACCATCCAAACGACAACAGCGAGAATCTCGCGGTGGGATTCGAGTATGCCTGGAACGAACTGTTTTTCGTGCGGGGTGGCTACAAGCTGAACGTCGACGAGGAGGGCCTCACCGCCGGTGCCGGGATCAATGCCCCGATCGGCTTCGGACGTGGAGGGGTCGACTACGCCTTCGCCGATTTCGGACGCCTCGGAGCCGTCCACCGCATCACTGTTCGATTGGGACTCTAACCATGAAGATTTTCATCCAGTACACACGTTGCATCATCCTGCCCCTGGTCATCGGCGTGCTGTGTGCCGCATGCGGCGACACCTTCGACACCGCGGAACTCGGTGCGACCGCACCGGCTGAGACTTTCGGTGATACCAGCTACGTGCTTCAACAGCCGATCTGGACCGGTTTCCGTGAACCGGCGGATGTCCATGTCGGTTTCGAACCCTTCGTTTATGTTGCCGAACGCGCAGCCGATCGCATCACCATGATGGATCTCTCCGGCCGGATTATCGGGAGCTCTGCTCCCCTCCGGCATCCGACCGCGATCGCACAGGACTACCACCTCGACCTCCTTGTCTGTGCGGAATTCGACACGACGGTCGGTGGACGGGATGCCACCTTCGGTGCCATTTTCCGCATCAAGCTCGTCGAGGCAAAACACGGAATCGCCGATGCGATTATTCAGCGGGTGTACTTCGATCCCCTGAATCCGGACCGTCGCTACACCGGCATTGCCGTTCTCCCCGATAACACCTATTACGTGACACGGACGGGCCCCAACAACAGTAGCCCCGTGGATCCCGACGATGCGGTGATGCTGTTCGGCAACGACGACGCTCCCCGACCGCGCGTTACGTGGCCCGGATTGAGCGTGGACGGTACCGGTCTCGCGACTATCACCCGCCCCACGGGCATCACGACTTTCCCGCGGCCGACGAGTGATTTCATCTTTACACAACAGGGAGAGCAGTCCCTCTTCCGGACGCAGTGGATTACGCAACGCACCACCGGAGACGTCAGCCAATGGGAATCGTATTATACTCCGGCGCGGGACGGTGACCTCGATCTCCTGCGTGTCAGCCTCTTTGATCGTCCCGAGGACGTGACAGTGGATGGCGGCGGGAATATTTATGTGATCGATGCGGGGCTGGACAGCCTCTTCCGCTTCAACAATTCCGGCTTCATCACGCAGGCCTTCGGCGGACCAACAGCATTCTCGCGTCCTGAAGGCGTCGCCTTCTTCGACCGCACGCTCTATATCGCGGACACCGGAAATGACCGCATTCTGCGGTACGTCCTGTCGACGGATCTTGAATAGAAAACAACTCGGATCATGAGGCCTGCTCTGCGCTCTTTCTGCAGAAGCGGAGATTACGGTGATAGCGGGACAAGATCGATAGGCTGCTCTGCGAAGACGAGGAACATGATCACGTACAGCAGGATGGAACACACAAAGCCGTACATGAAGACGTTGTAGGATATCCGGAGATACTGGTACTTTCTCCCCAGCACCTGACCGAGATAATAGAAATCGCGAATCATACTTCCGTAAAGATAGTCCTTGTCCTTGAGCAATTCACGCATTCCCCATTCGAAGTCATTCACAGGCACATTGTAAAAATTCCCGAAGAAAAGGAGATTCGCGCGCTTTTGTGTGATGTCTTCACGGGTAAAGACTCCTGTCGTCACCTTCGGACGTGATGCCAGAACGGCGAATACGATCGTGGTGAGGCACACGGCAAGAAAAAGAAAGGTGGGAATTGCCATGTAGGGATTGGAGTCGAGCTTGCGGAAAAGCACGCTGATGATCACGGAGATGACCAGAGCGTTGATGCTGATCATGATGTTCGCCTTACTGTCGACCATCGCGCTGAAATTCACATGGTTGCGCGCGGTGATGCGGAACATCGTCTCGACGCCGCGGTCTCCTCTTCCGATCAGATCATCCGGATCCTTCCCTTCCTTCTTCTTCTTCTTTTGTTTTTCTTTTTTCTTCTTTGCTTCCTTTTCCTCGTCACCGGTCGCTGCGAGAGGTATTCCCTGTTCCACCTCTTGAAGCAACAGACGCAGTTTCGCGCGATTTTTCTCAAGCCGTTGCTGATACCAGCTTTGTGCGATCTCGGTGAAGAAGCGTCGCGCATCGAGAAAGGCGATCTGATGCTCGAGCCACTCCCTGTCGGTGAAGTGTTCCCCGCGAAGGACGGCCCACTCGTCCCGTAGAAACGCCGAGCGAGTCCAAAAATCCTTCTTTCCGATGTGTGCCAGATCCGCGTCACAGATGACCTTCTCCTGCAGTGTCATCGGCTGGGCGTCAAGCGCCGTCACGAGGATACAGCGCTTCACCGCATCAATGCTGTCGCGATCACAGGCATGTTTTTTCAGGAAGCGCTCGGCGATCTCGGCGCTTTTTTCCTCGTGATGCTCATAGACCTCGGTGATACCCGTATCGTGAAACCAGGCGGCGAGCACCACGACTTCCAGATCGTGTCCGCTGAGCCCGCTTTCTTCGCCGATCCGAACGACGGCATCGACGACTTCCGTTGTGTGCGTGAAGTTGTGATAGGTATAGCGATCATCGAGCTTTCCGCTGAAATGCTTGAATACCCAGGCGGAGGCTTTTTCCGTGAGAGTGGTTTCGGCTGCCATGATTTTTGCGCTTCGGTGAGTGGATGAACGGAAGATAGGGGAACACCGGTTCGGATTCAATGCCCCGCCGTCTCATGCTGACTTGCTGTCGTCTCCGCGAGAGACGCGAGGAATGCCCGGGTTCCCGGTACCGGTACACCTGCCTGAGACGTGCGGTAGAAAGTAACGGCAATGCGCTCCGCCGTTGGTTCACTTGTGTTTTTTCGGATACTCAACATAGCGGATGCTGCCCATGCCCGGGGCGACTGCACTCCAGCTGCTCACGTTGAAATCCACGCACACGACAGCGCCTGTGGGGAGATTGTCCTCCGTAAAACCGGCGAGCCTCTCGGCAAGGAAATGCATCCCGGGATTATGGCCGACCAGCATCGCTTCATCCGTTGTATCGGGAAACAACCGCACCATCGCCAGCAATTGCTGATCGCCCGCCCCGTACATGCGCTCATCGGTTTCGATGTTTTCCACCGGGAAATCCAAGCCCTCGGCGATCAGTCGCGCGGTTGTCAGCGCCCGATTGGCAGGACTGCTGCGGATGATACGAACATCCGCACCGCGCGTGTGCAGGATCTCACCCATCAACGGCGCATCCGCGCGCCCCCGCTTGTTGAGCGGACGCTCGAAGTCCGTCAGGGTTTCATGCTTCCAACTCGACTTTGCATGACGAACGATGTACAGGGTTTTCATCCGCGGACTCCTTTTCAGAAATGGATGGAGAGAGTGAGCCCTCCAGGGGCGGGTGCAATTGTCCAAACCGGCGCTGTTTCATGTTTTCCCTTGCGGACATTCTCTCGCATACTGACGTACATTCCCGTGATATACCCGAGCGCTGCGCCCAGAACGACGTCGGAAGCCCAATGATGATCCACGTACATGCGTGCTGCACCCACGGAAGTTGCAGCGGAATAGAGAAGCACCGAAGCAGCCCAGTGATCGAAGCGTTCCGCCAGCACGGTGGCGACTGAAAACGCTACAACGGTATGGCCTGACGGAAAGGATTGATACGTATCGTCCGGCTGCCAGAAGTCGAACTCGAACGGGCCTTTCCGCGCAGCAGGCCATTGGCGTCCGGATATGACACGGATACCAAGCGCCACCGTCCCTGCGTAGAGCAGGGATTGCCCCAGCATCCTGCCCGTGATGCGCAACTCATCCTCCTGGAAGAGGAGTCCGCTGAGATAGACCAATCCGGCCGTGATATCGGCCGCAATGAGGTCACCGCCCCACGTCAGCGCGAGTGCGGTGGAATACAGATCCGACTGCTGATTGTTGCGTGGGAAAGTCTGAATTTCTTCGTCGAGGAAGAGAAGCCCGACCGTCCCTCCCACAATTCCACCCGCCACCGCCCATTGCGTACCGTCAAATGACAGTGGAGCAGAGTAATACCCGACTCCGTCACGGGCGACGATCCGCAAATCCTGCCAGATGATGTCCAGTAATGATTGTCGGCCGGTCCCGTCATATCCCTGATCCGTCTGCTGCGCCACAGCCGGAGGGGCACCCATCCCAAACCATGCACAGAACAGAAGGTGAAACGGTGCCATGCGACTCAGGGCTGCGCGGGCGCGTTGCGGTATGCCGGGAAAATGATTCACTGCACGAAAAATAGATGTTCGCAGGAAGACGGACAAACCGCAGTGCAACGGAAAATCCTTCCAGTGCTCGCATTTGTTATTTTCCCGTGTATATTTGGGAGACTCCATTCCGATTCTATTCGTCCCTGCATCTGCCATGCAATCATCTGCATCCGTCATGCACAATGTGAAACCACCCATCAGATCGACGGCTCGAGCGCGTGCGGCCGTCATCCTGCTTTCGCTCTCCCTGCTCTCCACCGTTTCCACTGCACAGGAACAACCGCTTCGCACCGTCGTCCCCGGTGAAAGATACGCCGCGGGATCCATGCACCGGCTGTTTTTCGGCGATCTCTGGCGCGATCTGTGGACTACCCCGATCAACGTCCCGGTGCTTGATCTCGAGCACTTCGCCGGCGGGCTTTCACCTGTGCGGCGTGGCGGCGGAAATCAGACCGCATCCCTCCGTATGAAAGGTGCGGACGGGAAAGAATACAAGTTCCGCTCGCTTGACAAGGATCCCTCGGTTGAGCTCGAACCCAAGCTGCGTGAGACTTTCGTCGCCGACGTCCTGCAGGACCTCATCAGTACCGCAAATCCGTACGGCGCCATGGTCGCAGTTCCGATTCTGACTGCATCCGGTACGCTCAATGTCCAGCCTTCACTGTACATCCTCCCCGACAGTCCCTTGCTGGGAGCATTCCGGGAGGAGTTCGCCGGAATGCTCGGCATGATCGAGGTGCATCCGGACGAGTGGGACGATGACAGGAACGGTTTCCGAGGGTCGGACAAGGTTATCGGCACGTATTCACTGTTCGAGAAACTGCAGAAGGACACCGAGGACCGCGTTGATGCGATCGCCTACCTCAAGGCACGCATCCTTGATATTTTCATCGGTGACTGGGATAGGCACACCGATCAGTGGCGCTGGGCCCGTTTCGAGGAAGAAGGCCTCGATTGGTGGCAACCTATCCCCCGCGACCGTGATCAAGCATTCAGCCGCTTCGATGGCCTTGTCCCCTGGATCTCAACGATACTGATCCCGCAGCTCGAGAGCTGTGACGACTCCTATCCTGGGTTGAAATACCTGACATGGAGCGGCAGACATCTCGACCGGCGCTTTCTCTCGAATCTTCCCTGGTCCGTTTTTGATTCGCTCGCTCACGATATTCGGTCGGTGCTCACCGACGAGGTCCTCGTCGATGCCGTCGGACGGCTCCCGGCGGAAGTGCCGGAAGCAGGCGCTGTCGGGCTCCTCGTCACACTCAAATCCCGCCGCGATGCGCTCCCCGCGGCAGTGCGGGATTATTACGCAGTACTCGCCACCGAAGTCGATATGCACTGCAGTGACGAGGACGAGCTGGTCGAGATCACACGCCGGGCTGACGGAAGCGTCGACGTATTCGCTCGGACACTCGGGATATCCGGCCGTCCCCCGATCTTCCGACGCACCTTCCATGGCGATGAAACAAATGAGATCCGCATCTATCTGGAAGGTGGCGATGACATCGCGGTGGTGCGCGGCATCGTGAATGAAAGTATCATCGTGCGCGTCATCGGAGGCAAAGGCCGTGACCGCTTTGTCGACAGTTCGCTTGTCCAGGAACCATTCTGCGGCTTCCTGCCCATCGTCCGTACATCTGCGGCTCGAACATTCTTTTATGATCATGGTGATGAATCGACATTCAGCATCAACTCGAGCACCACGGTCGATCGAACGCACATGCCCGACCAGGAAAGCGACGAGATGCGCTACGAGCCCCCGCAACGGGACTGGGGCTGGGAACTGCTACCCGGCATCATGGGCGCATACAATGCGGATCTCGGCATTCTCTTCGGCGGAGGCCCGATCTATACACGGTACGGCTTCCGGGATGCGCCCTACAGCAGCAAAATGACATTCATGTTCGGATTCGCCCCGATGGAACTACTCGGAAAAGCGGAATTCCATGGTGATTTCCGCTCGGTGCTGAAGGGAAACAGCCTGCACGTGCATGCGGGCGCTTCCAATTTCGAAGTCCTGAATTTCTTCGGCTTCGGAAACGAGACGGAGAACTTCGAGGAGGACGGTCTCGAAGCAGCTGTCCGGCAGACTCAGTTCTTTCTCACTCCTTCCCTGCACATCCCGCTTTCGGAGAAGCTGACACTCGAAGCGGGAGTCGCGCTCCGCCACGTTCGCAATGACATGGACGACACCACCAGCAACCTCAGTCGAACGCGGCCATACGGGAGCGAGGCGACCAATATTGCCCATGTCGAGATCGGACTGCACTTCGATACACGTGATCGAGCGGCCTGGCCTTCCTCCGGTGTCTATGCCCATATCGCAGGAAAGCACGTTCCCGCATTGTTCGAGCTGTTCTCCCGCTTCGAGACCGTCCGTGCTGATCTGCGTACGTACTTTTCGGCTGATCTTCTCACGGACTGGACACTGGCACTGCGGGCGGGCGGACAATACAATCATGGCAAATATCCCTTTTTCGAATCAGCCTTCCTTGGAGGTATCGGCAGTGCCCGCGGCTTTGACATGAACCGTTTCGCCGGCGACGCCGTGGCGTATCTCGGCGGAGAATGGCGTGCTTTCCTCACGGAGGTTCGTCTTTTCGTTCCATCGGACCTGGGGCTCCTGATATTTGCGGAAACGGGACGCGTCTTTCTCGAAGACGAGGAATCCGAGCGGTGGCATCCATCCTGGGGCGGTGGCTTCTGGCTTGCACCCGTCGCGCGGGATTATACATTCAGCGCAACGCTCGGGATGTCGGATGAAACCTATCGCATTGATGTTGCAGCCGGCTTCGCCTTCTGAATCGGAGCAGGAGCATTTGAATCAATACTGAAAATGGAGCTTGTAGGTCAGGCGGAGGTTGATCCCCGCTTCCGGCAGAATTGCCTTCACCCGGGAGAGATGATTTCTGTATGCCTGATTGAGCATGTTATCCACGGTGAATGAGACGTTGTGTACCTGTGCACCGGTCGTAAATGCATATTGCACGAAACCGCCCAGGATCGCGTACCCTGCCGTTTCCTCCTCGAACAGATCCACGCGGTTCTGCCTCGCGGCGAAGTCGGATTGCAGTCCAAGCATCCATGCGGAGGGCTTCCATATCAACCCGATGCGCCCCTTGAGAGGAGGAATCTGGGGCAAGGGATCACCACTTCCCTGAAACTCACCATGTGTATATCCCACCGATCCGTTCAGAGTAACGCCTTCGGAGATCTCCCATTCGACCTGTGCCTCGGCCCCGGTGAGCAGAGCATCCACTCCCTGTGTAACGTACACCGGAAGAAACGTCGAATAATTGATTTCACCCGAGTTCCGCGGTACGATGAATGAGGACAGGCTGTTCCGGAAAGCAGTGAGGGTAAAATACAATGCCGGAAACCGGTGATAGAGAAAGAGCTCCATTCCGATGCCCCTTTCATCCTCGAGTTCAGGATTCCCGACTTCGTATGAATACGCAGCCAGATGTGGACCCTCGGAATACAGTTCCTCGATCGTCGGGACACGACTCGATCTGCTGAGATTGAAGCCGACGTGCACGATATCCGTCAGTTCATACAACGCGGTCGCCGATGCAGACCAGGTCTGGAACACGCGTTCACGGATATGCCCGATGCGTGCATCGGGATTTGCGCGCACAGGGGTAATGCGATCGTAATTGATACGCGCAGCCGCTTCGATCGTCAATGCACCGAAGGACAATCGTTCGAATATATGCGGGGCAATGTTCAGGGCGGTGCTCGGCGCAGTGAAAACAAATCCCCCAACGGTGAAGTCGCGATATTCGAATCCGACACCGATAATGCCGTCCCGAAACGGCCCGACTGCGTGATGTGTCAACCAGAACCGCCCGGGATAATTGACGATGCGAAATTCCGATCCGATCGCCCCGTTGGCCTCGAATTCCTTATGACGGTAATACGCACGGCTCACATGCATGGTGATGTCATGGACAAAACGGTCGTCCAGCAGCAGGGATGCGCGTGCATTGACCTGCCGCCGCTCGAGTTCGATGTCGACACCATCGGGATGGGCCCCGACGAAGCCTCCGGGAACACCATATGCGAGGTCGAATGATCGAAACGCCATACCCGCGTAGCCATTGCCGAGGATGTAACTTCCCCCGAAGCCGAAATCCGTGCTCCGGCTTCCGGAATGTTGCAGCATGCCTTCCGGTGTGGCGAGATCGCCGCTTTCCCGGTGCGTCACTTCCCCGCGAACGAGCAGTGGCTGCAGTGGAACTTCAGCCGACACGGACCCGAGAAACCCACGGTTCGCGGTCTCCCCGTATACGCCTGTTGTTCCGAGGATATGATCGTGCATGTCCTGCGGGACCTCATGCCGCACAACGTTCACCACGCCGCCGATCGTGACCGGTGACTGTGTCAGCACTTTCGGTCCACGCAATACCTCGATGCGTTCAACGCTGAAAGGCTCGATCGTCACGGCATGATCCGGCGAGGTCGCCGACAGATCCGTCGTTTTGTTCCCATCCTCACTGACCAGGACGCGGTCCCCGCCAAGCCCGCGTATCACCGGACGGGCCGGTGCGGGACCCATCGCACGCATCGCGATTCCCGTTTCGTTCTTTAGCGTGGCGGCCAGCGTCAGACCAAGTTCCCGCTCGAGTTCCCTGCCTCTGAGCACGCTCGAGAGTTCATCCACTTTCTCAAGATGTGAATGTTGATGGGTTCCCGTAACGACGACCGTTTCCGTGTGATAGGTACGCGCGTGCATGTACAGCACCATGTCACGCTCCTCCATTTTCGGAACGTCGACCGCGAGCATCTGCGCCTTGTATCCCGCACGGGTGACCTGCAGCACATAGACACCGGCTGCGAGGTTTTCGAAATGGAAGAATCCGTCTTCATCCGTGGAAACGTGTTCTCCTTCCTCAGGCTTCCCCTGCGGATGAAGAAAGAGGGAAGCCTGCTCGATCGCGTCGCCCGTCTCCATGTCGAGCACCACGCCACGGAGTCCGGAGGACTGCGCGTGAAGAGGAGCAATCCCGGATGCCGACGGCAGCACAAGGAGAAGAAAAACGCACGAGAGAAAGGCCAGCGCCACGGGAGGCCGCTGCCTCCCGCGATGCCTGCATGTCCGTCCATCTGCATGTGGCATGGGTACGATTACCGAACGAGCACGGGGATTTCCCCGGACCGGAAATCCGCGTGTCCTGCATGCATGATGAACAGTTCGATCGTCGTGATCCCCGGTTTCAAACCGCGAAGATGGAATTCGAATTCGCCGTCATGCCCGTCGTCCTGATGAACCGCCAGAACGGTAGGATCGGCGATTTCGCACGAAAAGGTCTTATCCGGGTCGTCCGGCGCCTCGACGACCTGTTCGTCTTCGTTATAGAAGGATACCTCGAAATGATCAGACAGCTGTCCGACCGAGACTTTGAGCGTATCCCCGGTCTCACCGCGGAGAATGGATGCGACGCGTATGCCCGATGTTGTGAGGACAACGCCGATGGCTTCGAAATGCTCCTCCTGCGGCGTAACCGGGTCATCCTCCGAACAGGCGGGAAACAGCGTGACAGCGATCAGGAGAATGGCGAATGCCAAGAACGTCTTCATGATTTTCCTTTGAAAATGGTTGGGAACGAACAGGAGATGCCTCTCCCGATGAGTGGGATCAGGCGGTGCAGCAAAGGAGATTATGAAGACGAAGGCGGACCGCGAAGACGGACAGTACAGAGAGAGCGGGCGTCCAGTTGCTGCTCAGAAGCACATGAGCAGACTGTGATGGGAAGGAACAATGGCGTGAAGAGAACGGAGGCCGGTGCGGCAAGAAATGCCTGCTGCGCATGATGAGCTATCGAACAATCCTCGGCCGCGTGATGATGGGCTGAAGTGGACTGCTCCGCGGTGAGCGCGCCAGACGGACCGGTCAGTGTCCAAGGTACGATGTGATGATGAAGCACCATCATGGCATTCAGGAACAGGTACGCCATGATCAGCACTGCTGCCGATCCGCGAACCTTCCGTGATACACCCATCATACCGTGCTCTGCTGATCGTGTGAGTATGTTCCCTTCTGCCAACCGCTCAAGGCGGGAAAGAGTTCCGAAGAACAATCCTTCGGACATGACGAAGTACGAACTTCGAACTGCTGAGTGTCTTCGTCCTGCCGTGTGATGCACTGAAGAATGTGAAAGGTTCAAGGAACCGCCATTTCCACAGAATGGTTGGATGCCAGCGGACTGAATCTCACGGATGACATCCTTCAAGGCGAGCAGCACCTGTCGACAAATGTCGACACATCACTGAGAGATGATGCGTTTCATCTCAGTGATGAGGAGAAAATGCACATCATCGAATCCCGTTTCGCAGATATCATGCAGACGCTGGGACTGGATCTGACCGACGACAGTCTTCGAGACGCTGGGACTGGATCTGACCGACGACACTCTTCGAGACGCTGGGACTGGATCTGACCGACGACACTCTTCGGGGCACTCCGCATCGTGTGGTGAAGATGTTCGTCAAAGAAATTTTCCGTGGCCTCGATCCCGCTGCCAAGCCGGATGCCAGTGTGGTGGAGTTACCTTTCGCGAATCGTGCGCCAGAGCTCTGCAATCTGAACAGCATTGGTCGCCGCTCCCTTTCGGAGGTTGTCCGACACAACCCACAACGCGATACCATGTTCCACTGACGGATCTCTTCGAATCCGTCCCACATACACTTCATCGCTCCCTGCCGCCATCGTCGCCAGAGGATAGGCAGTTGCATCCGGATCGTCAATCAACACAATACCGGGACAGTCCGCCAGCAGCGCACGAACATCGTCTATTTCGAACGGTGTTCGCAGTTCCGCATGTACCGCTTCACTGTGCGCATGCATCACGGGAATGCGCACGCAGGTCGGGGATACTCCGATGCTCTCATCCTCAAGGATTTTCCGGGTTTCATGGATCATTTTCCGCTCTTCGACGGTGAACCCGTCTTCCTCAAATTGTGCGATCTGCGGGATGGCATTCCCTGCGATGGCATGGGGGAAAGCTCGTGTCCGCGGCAGACGTCCCTGCAATTCATCCTCGAGTTGATCCACCCCTTTCTGACCTGCCCCGCTCACTGCCTGATACGTGCACACAACGATGCGCCGTAATCCATATCGCTTCTGCAGCGGTTTGAGTGTAATGACCATCTGAATCGTGGAACAGTTGGGGTTGGCGATAATGCGTGGACGCGCATCCTGGAGGGCGTGCGGATTGACTTCCGGAACGATGAGCGGAACGTCCAGCTCCATACGAAACGCGCTGCTGTTGTCTATGACGACAGCTCCGTGCTCGACAGCGACAGGGGCCCATCGCCGTGCTGCAGTGCTGCCTGCGGAGAACAGCGCAATATCCACATTTTCGAACGCGTCTGCCACAACCTCACGAACGGGATAATCCTCTCCCCAGAATGAAAGCGATGCACCTGCGGAACGTTCACTCGCGAGGAGGCGCAATTCCCCAACCGGAAATGACCGTTCCTGCAGCACCTTGATCATCATTCGTCCGACCAGTCCGGACGCACCCACAACCGCGACGGTATACCTCATTCCGCTTCCTGCAAGAAGAAACAACAACGCCCTGTCAACTTCGGAAACAGGGCGTTGAATGCCAAATGAAAGAGACGATCAGAAATCCGCACCGAGCGAGAAGTAGTATCGTGGTTCGCTGAAGCCCGAACCGTTGTAGGCCCAACCGACATCGAACTTCAGGGGGAAGCCGAGGAACCACATACGCAGGCCATATCCCGTGCCGATGAGAAGATCCCTGTTGCGGATGTTTCCATCGGCATCCCGGTCAAAGCCCTTGATCGCATCGAAATCATCGAACGCCATGCCGACATCCAGAAACAGTGCGCCGTTCATGGTCTGGAGGATATAGGGCAGAACACCTCCGAGGAAGTACTTCACAACCGGAAAACGCAATTCGGCGTTTCCGAGTCCGTACCGTGTCGCAATGCGGGCGTTGTAGTTGTACCCGCGCAGAGGAAGTCCCGGTGTGAGAAAAGCAAAATCCTCCGCATTCTCGATCGGGATGCGTCCGTTCTCAAAAGTGCGATTTATCCAGTTTTCCGTACCGCCGATAAAGAACCGTTGAGGATTTCGTCCGAAGCTTCCACCACCCGATCCGCGAAGCGCGAAAGAGAAA
>JAFGKR010000298.1 GCA_016928515.1 Bacteroidota bacterium
CGTTGGACCGGCCCTGAAAGATCTTCGAATTCCTATCTCAACTGCATCCTGAGCATTCGGCTCTCCGTGCTTCCGTCCACCCGCAGAAAATACATGCCCGTCGGAAGACCTTCGGTCGGAATCGCAAGCATGCGCGTGCTGCTTCCGGAAACGAAGCCTTCAAACACATTCTTGATCGGACGGCCGAGTGCATCGTAGAGGGTGACGCGCAACGTACCTTCCCTTCCGCTGCGGAGCTGCAGCATGGCTGCCGTGCCGTGCTCAATGGGATTGGGGAAAATTTCGCACTGCAGTGAGGAAGGAAGACCGTTCCGTTCGACATACAGAACCTGTGAATACGTGCTGCTGCCGTCCGCGTCGATCTGGCGGAGACGGTAAAAGTGCCTTCCCGCATCGGTCAAAGGATGCAGGAAGCGGTATGCACAGATATCATGATGCTCTTCGGCGGCAGGGATGAATCCCACCGTCCGCCAGGTGTCGCTGCCCACGTGATGCTGGATCTCAAATCCGAAATTTCCGACCTCATTCTGCGTGCGCCACTCGAGAAGGATGCCTTCCTCCTGCATGGTGCCGGAGAATGAGAGGAGTTCCACCGGATACAGTGACGACGAGCTGCCGATGCAGAACGGCACGCCGATCGTGGAGATCGTCGTGACTCCGGTTGCCGTCAGCGAAAAGGGACCGATCCCCATGGCTGTGGAGGGCGCGGAAAGGGCATTCCATGCCTGTCCGTTGTCATTTCGGGAAATGAAACATGCGGAACGGTCGAAGCCCACACCTTCGCTTGCGGCGGACCAGAAGAAGTCCATGGTCAGGTTGGTGCTGCCGTTCCCTGCAGCGACGATCCACGTATTCTCCACCAGGCCGCCGGAGAGTGGATTGCCGATCAGTCCTCCATCTCGCACTTCGTCGAGCAGACGCACGGCAAAGTCATTTGCCGGTGCCGCATTCGAGAGGCGTAACGGCAGGTAAACACCACTGCCGTGACCAACCGGGAATGTCACCGGGCGATATCTTCCGGTGGTGCCCAGACCCAGCTGGCGAAGTTGACCGACGCCGTTCGTGATGATATGCCCGTTTGCGGATCCACCGGAGATTTCTCCGGACGCGCTGATTGTCAGGTCGTTGTCGCCGAGCGAAATGTGACCGTTCTGCATGGATAATGTACCTGTGATCATGACATTTCCGCTCAGGGATGTTCCTGTTCCGTTGTCGACAGTGAGATTGTTCAACGTGCAGGGAGGGATGGAAGCCGGGGGGGAGCATCCTGGAGGAATCGTGACATTGTCTCCGCTGCTCGGGACGGCACAGGGATTGTCCCAGTTGCCGGGAGTGTACCATTCCGAGCTGACGCTCCCGGTCCACTCGAGCTCGGTGGGATCCACCGGGTGCACGACGACGCGAAGGGTATCGGAAACGTCCGTGCAACCGTTTGCGCTGACGGTGAGCGAATAGACACCGGATTCTGACGCGCTATAGGTGGAACCGGTCGCGCCAGGAATATTCTGACCGTCTTTCAGCCACTGATACGCGTATCCGGACGACTGCGATGCGATGAGCATAGAGCTTCCGCCCTCGCAAATTTCTGTACTCTGTGGCGGGAGGATCTCTGCCGTCGGGACGGGATGCACCGTCACCGTCACGGGATCGGATTCTGTCGCGCAACCGTTGAGCGTAACGGAAACGCTGTAGCTGCCCGACTGTGTGACGAGCAGGGACGATTGTGTCGATCCCTGGATAGGAGTACTGTTGCGCATCCACTGGCAACTGCCGCCGGGCGCGGGAATCGTGGTGAGTGTGACATCCCCACCATCACAGAATGTCGTTGCTCCGCTCGCGGACACCGCGACCTGCATGGTCGTGAAACTCCATGGTGTAGTCCACGCCGACGTTCCGGCCGTGCCGGTGGAATTCATGCGCCAGTAGTGCAGAGTCCCGCGGCTCAGGCCTGTGACCTGCGTCGATGTGCCGGTGAGAGATGCGTTGTCATGAACGATCGAATTGAATGCCGCATCCGTGGCGATTTGCATGCGGTAGCTCGTCACGCCGGGAGCAGCGCTCCATGTGAATGTCGGTGATGTACAAAGATTATTGCTCTGGTTCGTCGGTGCGAGCAGTGTCGGTGGTGCGCTCTGATCCGGCTGGATACCGATCACCATTTTCTGCCAGTAATTGAAATTATTCGATCCGGGAGTGATATCGTTCAGGTAGAAATACCCGTCCAGATATCCGCCCCAGCCGAAGTTCATGTGAAAATAGTCCGATCCGGTATAACCGTCGACAATGAAGGCGTGGCCGCCGGTACCGTTCTGCTCGGATCCCCGGTAGATGACCGGACGTCCGTCGTCGAGTTCATCGATCAGCAGGGCAAGCCAGGTGGAAGTCGCATAGCTGCTTCGGATGAGATGGGAAATCGATGTCTTGTACCGGAAAAAGGTCGGCAGGGCCTGGGAGGCGTAAAATATCGATGAAGCTGAGCCGGTGGGACCGTAATCCATCTCAACTGCCACGCCGCAGTGATAGCTCAGCTGTGCGACGGCATCCTTCTGTGCGGTGGAACTCGAGCTGCTCACGCTCACCGGCATGTTCGCCCAGTCGTAGGTGGTTGATCCGAAATTCGCGGACTGTGTCCCGTATGTCGCATGCACATAACTGTGCGATCCTGTACCCGATGTAGGAAAATTGTAAAAACGCATGACCTGGGCCATCGCCGTGGCGACACACCCGACGTACACATGTCCGCCACTCCCGCCTGTCGGTGTTGCAGGACAGTCCTTGTTGTAGGGAAAGGTCTGGTTCCACGTTGTGGTCAAAAGGGGAGAGACCGCCATGATGCTTGCGGTGCCTTTCCGAAAAGAGCTCTGCGGATTGCCGTTTTCACGCAGCGGTCGCCACATATCCCCAACCCGTGTGTCCTGCTTCTCTCCGTGGCGCAGTGCGGTGATCAGATCCTCGGCAATGGCATCGAGCATTCCGGCCAGCGAGGGAGGAAGCGAGTTGCCGTCATATCGACCGTGGGTGTGGTACATCCAAATCGGAACGGCGATGTCGTCTCCCGCCACGATGACGAATCCCCCCGGTATGAGATTGACGAGATAATGTGTTGTCACTTCATCGCGGGTGAACGCGAAGATCTCTTCAGTCAGGAAACCACTGTGCTCACTACGGACATTCTGCAACATCCATTGTTCGGCTGCCTGGCGGGCGGTTTCCCGGTCGACGGGAGCGGCATGGAGGATGGAAAGGAAGAAGAGACTGAGGGCGAGGATCGTGGCAAGTCGTTTCATAACGCGGTCGGTTTGTGGAACGAGATGGACAGGGAGGAGGTCATACCGCGACATCACTCAAACAGCACAAGTCAATCTATTCCCTCCGTCTCCGGAATACAAGACCGTCAGGCCGTTTTAATCAACTTGTAATTTTTATGGAGGATGGGGATGAGGAGGGGCAGCTCAGCCATCGATGGTCTTTGATTCCTGTGGACTCCGTCGTGTCAGGTATTTCCGGAACAGGCTGAGCTTGATGAGATACATCACGACGAGCAGCATGGTGTAGCCGCCGGCCATATAGCCGAACCAGGGATCGTCCCCGACGAGGAGGTAGAGGATGACGAGTCCGACCACCAGGGTGATCGGTGTCAGGGTATACATGAGCAGATTGAACGTGCGGTCGGTCATCATGGCGGTTCTGTTGTGAACGGTTGAAGAGCAATAATGTACACCTCTCGCGAACCATTTGAAACCCGGTGATACAGAACATGATTGACAAATAGCGGCGTCGACGCCGGAGCTGCGTCGGTGATTACTGCCACTCCGCGGCAATCTTCGCCCCGCGCTGGCGGTGACGCTCCATTCCCGAAAGGACCGACTTTCGAAGCCGAATGGATTTCGGGGTGACTTCAACCATTTCGTCGTCGCGGATGAATTCGATCGCCTTTTCGAGCGTGAGCGGAATGACGGGCGTGAGTACGATTCCTTCATCCTTGCTGGACGCACGCATGTTCGTGAGCTTTTTCGGTTTGCAGGCGTTGACGTCGATGTCGCCGTCACGGTTGTGCTCACCGACGATCATGCCCTCGTACACCGGTGTACCGGGTTCGATGAAAATGGTGCCGCGGGGTTCGAGGTTGTACAGCGCGTATGAGGTCGCTTCCCCCTGACGGTCCGCCACAACCGATCCGCTTATCCGAGTGGGGAAATCGCCGCGGTAGGGTTCGTACCCCTCGAGATACGAATTCATGATACCGGTGCCCTTGGTGTCCGTGAGGAATTCCGTGCGATACCCGATGAGGCCGCGGGAGGGAATGGAAAACTCGATACGCACGCGACCGGTCCCATGATTGACGAGATTCATCATGCGTCCCTTGCGCTGCGAAAGCTTCTCGGTGACGATGCCAGTGAAGTTCTCTTCGCAGTTGATCACCAGGTGCTCGATGGGTTCGAGCAGTTTGCCGTCTTTCTCCCGGAAAATGACTTTCGGTCGCCCCACACTCAATTCATAACCTTCCCGCCGGAGGGTTTCGACGAGAATGGCCATCTGGAATTCCCCGCGTCCCTTCACGATGAAGGCATCGGCGCTTTCGCCGTCCTCCACTTCGAGCGCGACGTTGCTGAGTGTTTCCTTCACAAGACGTTCGCGCAGTTTGCCGGACTGCACATACTTGCCTTCTTTCCCGGCGAAGGGCGAGGTGTTGATGGTGAAGAGCATGGAAATCGTAGGTTCGTCGACGGTCAGGCGGGGAAGGGCTTTCGGATGATCGACGGTACAGATGGTATCACCGATGTGCACATCCTGGATACCGGCCATGATGGCAATGTCGCCGGCTTCCACGCTCTCGGTTTCACGCAATCCGACGCCATCGTACACCTCGATTTTCGAGACGCGAAGAGGACGTGCCTCACCGTCCGCACCAATGCAGACGAGCGCGTCGTTCTGTTTTGCCGAACCGTTGAACACACGTCCGATCGCGAGGCGACCGACATAGTCGGAGTAATCGAGATCCGAGACAAGCAACTGGAAGGGTTCGTCGGGATCGTAGCCCGGTCCGGGGACGGTTTCCATGATGGTATGGAAGAGGGCAGAGAGATCCGGACCGAGATGCTCGCGATCATGCGATGCACGCCCTTCCTTGCCGATGGCGTACAGGACAGGGAAGTCGATCTGCTCGTCGGAGGCGTCGAGTTCGATGAAAAGGTCGTAGATCTCCTGCAGGACCTCGTCGGGACGGGCATCCTTCCGGTCGATTTTATTCACGATGACGATGACACGCTTGCGCGCCTCCAACGCCTTTTTGAGGACAAAGCGTGTCTGGGGCAATGGTCCCTCGGACGAATCAACCAGCAGAATGGCGCCGTCGACCATCATCAGTGCACGCTCGACTTCGCCGCCGAAGTCCGCGTGTCCGGGGGTGTCGAGGATGTTGATCTTCGTCTCGCCCCAGCGCACCGAACAGTTTTTTGCCGCAATGGTGATGCCGCGTTCGCGCTCGAGATCCATGCTGTCCATGACGCGGTCAGCGACGTCCTGATTTTCGCGGAACAGTCCACTCTGACGAAACATGTGATCCACCAGCGTCGTTTTGCCGTGATCCACATGCGCGATAATCGCGATGTTGCGTATGCTGTTGTTGCGTTGTTTGGGTGTATGCATTGTGTATTCTGTTTCTGCGAAAAATTCAAAATCATTTAATATACAAAGAATTGATGCCGTTCGAGCGAGGGGCGGAAGAAATCGCTGTCTGAAGAGAATTTATGGCAAGATGGCAAGAAGCAAGATGGCAAGAAGCAAGATGGCAAGATGGCAAGATGGCAAGAGGGCAAGAGGGCAAGATTGAGTCGATCCTCTATGCTTCTGTTCGAACTCGCCATGGCGAGTCTTCAGTCCTCCGGGCCTCCGACCTCACAGCGTGAAAGCACCAGGCGTATCTTGCCGGACGGCGAGCGCTCGACGTCGTCGACGAGTTCGAAACGCACATCGAGGACGTCTCCTCCGAGGTCGTGGTGGAGATTCTCGAGAATGATGTTCTGCACACTGTCGGTGAAATGGGCGTCGGGTACGATGCGAATGATGATTTCACCCGGCACCTCCTGGACGATTTGTGTCAGGCGGATGCCCTCGGTGTGGGCGAAGACGGAGCGGAGCGCCGCGACGACCTTGCCGTCGCGGGTACGGACGAGATCGTCCGCTCTGCCGTCGACGGATTCCAGTACCGGAAGCGTCCGGCCGCAGGGACACCGCTCTGTCGACAACGTTGCCATGTCGCGCGTGTCGTAACGGATCAGCGGCATGGCATGTGTAAAAAATCCCGTGGCGATGACGCGTCCCTGTTCTCCGGCTGCCGCGGGTGTGCCGTCCGCGCGCAGAATTTCGGTGTGTCCCATCTCCGCGCTGAGATGCAGACGCTGCTCCGTGCACGATCCCGCGGAAATGCATCCCTCGTTGTGTCCGTAACGGTTGTAAATCGGACATCCCCAGTACGCTTCCATTTCGATGCGGTGCTCTTCGTAGAGATTTTCTGAGTAGCACACGATGAAGCGCGGACGGAATGGTGGCGCCATACCGCGTGATCGGCAATAGCGTGTGATGACGAGCAGTGTTGTGGGAAAGACCGTGAGGAAATCCGGTGTGAAATCCGCGAGCATTCCGAGGGAGAAATCGAGGCTCTTCTCGTCGGTATGGAACTGCGAGAGAATGAGCCGGTTGCGGAAGCGTTCGTACGGTGGATGCTCAGCGCTCTCGACGGGCATCTCCATGATCGCACGGTAGAAAATGGCGTGACGCCAACGAAGCCGCATCCCGTACCAGCGCAGATAGCGAAGCAGGAACGCCTGCTCCCAGGCATAGAACGAAGCGTCCCGAAGGACCTCATGATAATGCCCCGTGGATCCACTCGAGGCGGAAACATACAGCGTGCTGCGATCGATATTGTCCGGCAGCAGCCGCTCGCCCAGCTCCCGAAGCTGATGGATGGTCAGGATGGGTAGGGTGGACAGGTCCGAGAAGCCGGTTATTTCCGTCGGTTTGAAACCGAGGTCACCAAACAGCTCACGGTAATAGGGGACGTGCGTTCCGGCGTGCATCAGCAAGTCCCGCAGTTTTTCGAGCCTCCATGCTTCGAGGCGTGTTTCATCCCACCACTGAGAGGCCTCCAGTTCCGCGAGATGGTGGCGTGTCTGTTTGGACCGCAGGAAGCGCTCCGGGATGAAGCGGTAAAAGAAATCCCCCGCCGCCCGAATGGGGGCAGGGGAAGTCCGGTACAACCGGTACATATCACGTTGGGAAAGATTCACTCGAACGCTTCGCGGATCAGCTTTTTCTGTTCATGATCGTGGATTGTCGCGCTACCCGCAGCGGGAGAGCCACTGGGGACACGACCGACAAAGTTGAAATGATACGGGGTCTGCAGTGCATTCCCCAGTTTTCCGTACACGAAATTCCATGCACCCATGTTGCGTGGTTCCTCCTGCACCCAGCGGATATCGCGGGCGTGCGGGTATCTCTTGAGGATGTCTTTCAAATCCTCATGCGGGAAGGGATACAGCTGTTCGAGTCGCACGATCGCCGTGTCATCGATCCCGTTGTCGTCGCGATATTTCAGCAGATCGAACGACACCTTGCCGCTGCAGAGCAGAATGCGTTTCGGATCCTTCGGGGGATGGGGATCATCGAGGATGAAGTTGAAGCGTCCTTCCGTGAACTGTCCGGCAGAACTCTTCGCCACATCCGCACGCAGGAGACTTTTCGGTGTGAGAACAACGAGCGGTTTCCGGTCTTTCAGCAGTGCCTGACGGCGGAGGAGATGGAAATATTGTGCGGATGTCGTTGGCGCGGTAATGCGCATGTTGTTCTCGGCGCAAAGGATGAGGAAGCGCTCCAGTCGTGCGCTGGAGTGTTCGGGGCCCTGCCCTTCGTATCCGTGCGGGAGCAGCAGAACCAGGCCGCTCTGTTGTCCCCACTTGTCCTCCGCCGCGGCGATGAACTGATCGGTGATGATCTGTCCTCCGTTGACGAAGTCGCCGAACTGTGCTTCCCAGATGACCAGGGCGTTTTTGCGGGCAACTGAATATCCGTACTCGAATCCGAGCACCGCGTACTCGGAGAGCAGGCTGTCGTATGTTGTGTACTGTGCCTGTCCGGGACGAATACTGTTCAGCGGGATGTACTCGCTGCCGTTTTCGTAATCCACCAGAACCGAATGCCGGTGACTGAACGTGCCGCGGCGGGAATCCTGCCCGGAAAGGCGGACGGGAATCCCCTCGAGCAACAGCGACCCGAACCCGAGAGCTTCACCCGTTGCCCAGTCGATCATGCCGTCGTCGAGCACGCCGATGCGTCCCTCGATCAGCCGTTTCAGTTTCGGATGCGGTGTGAAATCTGCTGGGAAGGTTGTCAACGCATGGAGAATATCCTCGAGTGTGGGTTTCTCCACACCCGTGTCGATGCGCTTGCCGACGGTCTCCTCGATTTCGCGGAAGACGTGGCCCATATCCACATCCGGCGGGCCGGCCTCCTTGGTGCTGTCGAAAGCCCGCTCGATGGATGCGTGGAAATAATCCAGCGCGTTCTCCGCTTCCTGAATGGTGATATCGCCGCGGTTGACCAGCGCCTCGGTGTAGAGTTTCCGCACCGAACGCTTGTTCTTGATTTTGGAGTACATCAGCGGCTGAGTGTAGCTGGGATCATCGCCCTCGTTGTGTCCATGTTTGCGATAACAGATCATGTCCACGACGACATCCTTCTTGAAAGCGCTGCGGAAGGCGAAGGCCAACTCGATGACGCGCACCGCGGCTTCCGGATCTTCGCCGTTGACGTGGAAGATCGGCGCCTGCACCATCTTGGCGACATCGGTGGCATACTGGCTTGAGCGTGCATCCGCCGGTGAGGTGGTGAAACCGATGCCGTTGTTCACGACGATGTGTATCGTTCCGCCGGTGCGGTAGCCCTTGAGGGCACTCAGGTTGAGCGTTTCCGCCACGACGCCCTGTCCGGCGAACGCCGCGTCCCCGTGGATGAGGACGGGCAGCACGCTGTTGCGCTCGAGGTCCTCGCGCATGTCCTGCATCGCGCGGACGATGCCTTCCACCACGGGATCCACCGCTTCGAGGTGGCTGGGATTCGAAGCGAGCGTCACGGTGCAGGTCTTGCCGTCGAAGCTTGCATAGGTGCCGCTGGCACCCAGATGGTATTTTACGTCGCCTGATCCCTGCATGGAATCCGGATCGAGGTCGCCGTCGAATTCGGAGAAAATGCGCTCGTAGCTCTTGCCAAGGATGTTGGCGAGCACGTTCAGACGTCCGCGATGCGCCATCCCCATGACCACATCCTCCACGCCGTTCTGCACCGCTTCGTTCAACAGCGCATCGAGGAGGGGGATGAGCGTTTCGGCGCCCTCGAGACTGAAGCGCTTGTGCCCGATGTATTTCGTGTGCAGGAATTTCTCGAAGGCCTCGGCCGCGTTGAGCATCCCGAGGACGCGCACTTTCTTCGCCGTATCCAGCCAGGTGCTGCGACCCTTCCCTTCGACACGGTCCTGAATCCACTTCTTCTGCGCGGGATCCTGAATGTGCATGTACTCGATGCCGATGGTGCGGCAGTAGGTCTCGCGGAGGATTTCCAGGATGTCGCGCAGTTTCATGCGCTCCCTGCCTGCGAGCCCGAGCGTGAGGAACTCACGGTCGTAGTCCCAGAGCGACACGTCGTACTGCTCCGGATCGAGTTCCGAGTGCGGTTCGATGTCGAGCTGCAGGGGATTGAGGTAAGCCTGCAGGTGTCCCCGCACGCGGTACATGTTGATCAACTGCAGAACGCGGGATTGCTTCTCCACCATGCCGTGCGAGCCGCCCGGACCGTCGAACTGCGGGTTGATGTCGCGGATGAGCTTGACGGGATGATAGGGAATGCGGAGGTTTTCGAAAATCTCCTCGTAGAAACCGTCCGCGCCGGTGAGAAGCTTGTGCAGGATGTCGAGGAACATGCCGCTTTCGGCTCCCTGGATGACGCGGTGATCGTAGGTGCTCGTCACGGTCATCGTCTTCGAAATACCGAGCGTGGCGAGTGTGCGGGGATCGGCGTCCTGGTACTCGGGCGGATAGGCGATATTGCCGATGCCGAAAATGGCACTCTGTCCCTGCATCAGTCGCGGGATGGAGAACACCGTGCCGATCATACCGGGATTGGTGATCGTCGCAGTTGTTCCCATGAAGTCGTCCGGCGTGATCTTGCCGGTGTTCACCCGGCGCAGGAGTTCGTTGTACGCCGCGAAGAAACCGCCGAAATCGTATTGCTCCGCATCCTTGATATTGGGTACGAGCAGGCCGCGGCTGCCGTCTTTCTTCTGTACGTCCACGGCCAGGCCGAGATTGATGTGCCCGGGCGTGATGCGGTAATGTTCATTCTCGTGAAAGAGATACCTGTACGTCATGGCCGGCATCGCCTTCATCGCCTTGAGAAGGCTCCACGCGATCAAATGCGTGAAGCTGACCTTGCCGCTGACGGTGTCCTCGAGATAGCGGTTGATGAGGCGGCGGTTTTCCTCGAGCAGCTTGACGGGAATAACGCGCGAGGACGTCGCCGTGGGCATGTGCAGACTCTGCTCCATGTTTGTGACCACGATCTCGGCAGGACCACGCAGCTTCTCCGCGCCCTCGGGCAGAACGGGGGATTCGGGTTTCTTCTCTTCCGTCCCGTCCCGGGTCGTTTTGTTTTCCCCGCCGTCACCGGATGGTCCGGCGGGAGCGCCTGGCACGTTGTCCCGCTGCACGGGAACGGAAGTGGGATGGTAGTCCGCGAAAAAATCCCGCCAATGCTCCCCGACGGAAGAAGGATCCTCCCGGAACTGCCGGTACATCTCGTCGATGAGCCATGTGTTGGGACCGTAGACGAGGGGATTGTCTATCTTTTCAGCCATGATGAACAGATACTCTGAGAACGTTTGTGATGGTGCTCGTGAGGGATATTCGTGCGTGCGAAGCGTGCAATTTCCAAAATTCCGAAAATCCGCCGTAAACAGCAAAATACACGCAGTATGCGCACCATTCCATAACACCGGGATTCTGTGTTTGGTTTGCGTTTGATCGCCGCCGTGACGAATGCTACATTTTACGTTCATTGTCAACGAACCGAGGAATCCATGCGCCTGTCCGTCCCCGTTTTCATCATCGCCGCCGTCCTCCTCACCGTGGGCTGCGGGAAACAGCAGGAAAGTGAAGACATGAATGTTACTCCGGATCAGCAGCTGGTCCACGAACGGCTCGCGATGTATGCGGACACAGACATCGCCGTGGACCTTTCCCAGCTCACCGATAATCAGCGCGAAATGATACGCTGGCTCATCGAAGCCGGTCGCCTTGTCGACGAGGTGTTCTGGATGCAATCGTCACATGACGCGATCGCCATGCGCGATTCACTCAAGGCGATCGAAGATCCAACATCGAAGGAGTTCCTGAAGTACGTCATGATCAATTATGGTCCGTACGACCGCATCTTCGAGGGGGAGCGTTTTGTTGGAACGGGTCCCGACCGCAAGCCTTCAGGCGCCGCGTATTATCCCGCCGACATGACGCGGGAGGAATTCGAACGCTACGTCGCTGCGCATCCCGGAGAGAAGGCGGCCCTGGAGAGCCAGTACACCGTCGTCGTGCGCGACAGGGACAAGATCAAGGCGATACCTTTCCATGAATATTATCCACAGACCGCGCAGATCGCCGGCGCGTTGAAGGAAGCGGCGAAATACGCCGACAATGCGGGCCTCAAGAAATACCTCGAACTCCGGGCGGAGGCCATCATCAGCGACGATTACTACGCGAGCGACATGGCCTGGATGGATCTCAAGGATAACGATATCGATGTGGTCATCGGTCCGATCGAGAACTATGAGGATGGCATGTTTAACTACAAAACCGCTCACGAATGCGCCGTCATGGTGAAGGATCCGGAGGCGACGAAGGAACTGCAGATGTTCACGCAGCACATCGACGCCTTCGAACGGGCGTTGCCGATCAGGGAGGAATACAAACGCGAAAGTGCTGGATCGGGGAATGTGCTGGAGGTTGTGAACATCGTGTATTTCAGTGGGGATTTCCAGGCGGGAGTCAAAACCATCGCGGCCTCACTGCCGAA
>JAFGKR010000056.1 GCA_016928515.1 Bacteroidota bacterium
ACGACGTCCCGCTCGCGCTCAACGGCGGTCACACCGACCACCGGAACTCCGACCACGACGTCCCGATCGCGCTCAACGGCGGTCACACCGACCACCGGAACTCCGACCACGACGTCCCGATCGCGCTCAACGGCGGTCACACCGACCACGGAAATTCCAAGCACGATGCGCTTTTCGACACCTTCATCGAGCCCGACCCGATCCAGGAGCACCTCTCCTTCCTCCTCATCAGCCACGCCGCAGTCGACGACACGGTCCATGTCCTCCTCCTCCCGCGGCAATACCGGCTCCATGGATCGGTCGGGCACCGATGATTCGGGAACGCGCACCCGCATCAGGTCCGGCGGTGCAACCCGCTCAGCGACGGGCGGATCGACACGCTCTTCCACAGAAAGCGTCAGCAGGCGGTCGCGTTGACGATCCATCCTGACCGGAATCACGATTCACGCAAGGCACCCGGTTGCTTTCCGGGTGCTTTCAAATTATGTTCGTACACATGCTGATCCTGCGATTCATTGGTTCTCTGTTCATGCTCGTCCTGCTGTGTGCGGCTCTCCCGCGGCAGCTCGTTGCGGAACGTCATCCCCCACAGTGCAGCGCACCTGTCACGCAGATGCAGCAGGCCGTTGAGCGACAGAAGTCCGTTCAAGAACAGCAGGGCGTTGTGGAACAGCAGTCCGAGCGGGACGCGCGCGAGTTGCTCCTCAACGCAAAGGATGCACTGTCTTCGGGGAACATCCGCTCCCTTCGACCGCAGCTAGGAAACAGGGTATACCTGAACCTCTTCACCGGGATCAATGGCTATTACAGTGCCGAACAGGCCTTTCTGATTCTTCAATCGTTTTTTTCCACACACAGCCCGATCAGTTTTTCGTTCAGCAGCCGGAATTTCTCCATCCGTAATCCGTATGGCTTCGGGCCGCTCACCTATGAGCGCCGCGGCCGCCGGGAAACCGCGGAGATGTTCATCAGTCTCGCCCTCGTCGGCGAGCGATGGGTCATCAATCAGATAACCGTTGCCGGCCGCTGATCGGCGGTTGATCCTGATGCCATGGATGAGCTCGTGACAAGGGTACGGCGCGAGCAGCGCTGGATGTACGTAACGGCAATTCTGCTGTTTCTGCTTTCGCTTGTCTTCGCAGGCCGGGAATATTTCCTCGGACATATCAACGGGAACTGGCGATCGCTGCGCAGCGAAGTACACAGCGGGCAGGCAAATGTGATACAGCGGCAGCTCGCCACCCTGCTGCAGGAACTCGAACAGCAGAGCGCCCTGCTGCTTGCCGTGCATCCCGAGACCCTGCTCGAAGGTATGAACAATCCCCGTTCGCAGGCGGATGCCATCCGGCAGTTGATGAACGAGGCTCCGGCGTCGCTCTGGTCCTTCGAACTGCGAAAATCCGATGGTGAACTCGTCGCATTCAGCGGCGAGCCGATAAGCAGCCGTGAACCGGGCACCGGGGGAGAGACCTCCGCAATACAGCCGGGTTTCCACGTACTGCATCGCACACCGTACCTTCTCCTCACGCGTACGGTCCTCGTGATGAATGCCGAAAACGTCACACTCGGCACGCTCCGGCTCGGAACACCACTGACGATCACAGTGCCACTGAATCGACGCTTCATTGCTGCGAAGGGTTTCATCGGTGTGCTGAGCGAGAAGCTGGAAATGGATCTCGCCTTTTCCCGCAGCAGGCCGGATACAGAGGATGACGCTCATGTACAGCTGCCCTTTCTCGCCGAGGAGGATACACTGGGATGGGTTTCCTTCCCTGTCGCAGACAGGGATACCTACATTCAACACATAGGGTTGCAATTCGACCGCATCATTGACGTCCTGCTGCTGGCCATTCTGTTGGTGTTCTCCATCCCTGTGTTTCGCATCTCCCGCCGCCTCTCTCCGCTTCCTGCCGTCCTTACGCAGGTTCTGTTCATCTGGTTGATCCGCGGTTTTCTTCTCTGCATCGACTTCGCCGGGACGCTTTTCCCCGGTCTCCTGCTTGATCCTGCGTACTATGCCTCCACATTCGGCTGGGGCCTCACCGACGCACCCGGTGAGCTTCTGCTCTCTCTCCTTGCCCTTCTCCTCTCGACAGTGCGTATCTATCATACCGTGCTCGAGACCCGCGACCAGACCGCAGGGGTGCGAAGCTCAACGGCGCTTTTCGTCCTGGTCTTCGCTACCCTGCCGTTTGTGCTTCGCGGGTTCGCGGCTTCACTGCACAGTTTCGTCATCGATTCGACGTTCAATTACGACGACATTGCGGGATTCCTCGAACATCCGATGTTCCTCCTGATGATTGCGAACGCATTTCTGCTTTCGCTCGCACTGGGATTCGGTCTGGTTGGCATGTACCTGATGGTGAAAAAATCCCTGGGACATATCCCCTCGCAGCGCACGCGCCTCCTGCTGCTCCTGAGCGGTATCACCGGGAGCATCGCTCTCCTCCTGCTGACGACGCAGGATCTCCTGCTCCCGCTCTGGTCATACATTCTCATCGAACTCCTGTTCTGTGTGCCCGTCATTGTTCGCGTCCCTCCCATCCGCGGACGTTCCGATTCCCTTCTTGCACCGTTCGCCGTCGCGACCGTGTTCGGTTCCGCACTGACCATTGCACTGATCGGGCATTTCATGGAGAGCAAACGCAACAGCGAGATCGAAGCCATCGCCATCGATCTTGCACGGCCGGTTGACGGCTGGTCGCAGGTGCTCATGGAACAGACACTGCAGTATGTCTCCCGCAGCCGAATCGAGGAGCTTCCGGGCAGTGCAGCGGGCGAAACATCGGACTATGAAGCGGCTTTCCGCATCTGGGCGGGTTCACCACTGAGCCGCCTCCAGAACAATTCCGCGATCCTGCTGCTTGATTCCACGATGGCCCTGCGTTCCCGCTTCGCGGTGGGCAACGATCCTTTCCTCCTTTCCATGCATACGCTGTCATCCACGATCGAAAGTACCGAAGGTATCATACAATCCACCTACCGCTGGCAGGAAACCCGCGGACGTCGTTACCTCAGAGCGTACACAGACATTCCGACCGGTAGGTTGGGGGTGCTGACGGCGGTCGTGGTGCTCGAAGCACTCGATCCGATGCAGATGACGCGGCAAGCGGTGGATCTCCTGCGTAACACTGCGTCAAATCTCAGTCTCGCGCCGGAGGACGACTTCATCATCAGCCGTTTCCGCGACGGACGGATCGTGCAGACCACTGATCCACGGCTTGAGCGAAGCATTCGTCTGCCGGCCGACGTACGGAACGCATTGACGCACGGAGAGCAGACCGTCTGGAGCGCCCTGCCGGTCGAGGGTGACCTTCTCGACAGTTATTTCATGGTCGCGCCGGATCCGCGCAGCGAGGTGCTCGCCATCACACGAGGGAAGTCAGTGTTGATCCTTTCCATCTACCGCGGGCTGCGCATCGCCGTGCTCTTCCTGATCTTCAGTGCGATTCTGCTGGCCGGAACTGCGCTCGTCACCGGCCGGTTCCGCCGCATCTCGCGTTTCACGTTCGCGCGAAAGCTGCAGCTGGCCCTGCTGGCGGTCGCAGCGATCCCTCTGCTCGTGATCTGGGTGACCGGCAGGGATTTCGTCATCGAGAACACCCGCCGTGAAATCGAACAGCAGGTGATCGACGACCTCGACGTCCTTCGGTCGAACCTGCTGGAGCGACTTCCCGACAGCATCGCAGTGACGGCACTCCCGTCCTTCGTGAGTGACCAGATCTGCCAGGAAATCCGCCTGCGTTCAGGAAAGGACATCAACGTGTACCGTGGCTCGGAGCTTGTTGCCACCAGCAAACCCGAGCTGTACAAGGTGGGCTTGCTCAGCAACCGCCTGAATCCGCAGGCCTGGATAACCATCGTGCTGCTCGGCCGTGACGTCCATTTCGCCTCCGAACAGATCGCGGATTTCGCGTACTCCGTTGGATACCGCGCCATACGCGATACGGAGGGTCGTCTCTCCGCCGTCATTTCCACACCCACGCTGTTCCGACGAGGACAGGTGGAGAAGGGATATGTCCGCGCATCCGCCACGATTTTCCTCTGGATCACCATCATCGCCCTGCTCGTACTGGCGGTCAGCGGCATGCTCGCCAGACAGATTTCGCGTCCACTGCAGGAGTTACTCCGGGCCACACGCGATATCACCGCGGGGGACCTGTCGCGTCGGGTGGACGTTCGTGGTTCGGCCGAGATCGTTGATCTCATGGATTCCTTCAATACCATGACCGCGCGCCTACGGCAAAGTCAGGAGGAACTCGCGGCGGCCGAACGCGAACTGGCTTGGAAGGAGATGGCCAAACAGGTCGCGCATGAAATCCGCAATCCGCTCACGCCGATGAAGCTGGCGATACAACATCTGCATCGTGCCTGGCAGGACGGTGCCGCCCAGCTGGGAGACATCATCGAGAAAGTCACCCGCACACTCGTCGATCAGATCGACAGCCTTTCGCGGATCAGTGACGAGTTTTCGCGTTTCGCACGCATGCCTCGGCGGAGCACTGCTGAAGTGGATGTGGCAACGACGGTGGCAGAAGCAGTCTCCCTCTTCCGCAGCCACGATCAGATCACATTCGACCTCGATGTGGAAACCGGCCTTCCTCCCGTGCTGGCCGACCGCGAGGAACTCGCCCGGGCATTCACGAATATCCTTCGCAATGCCGTACAGGCCATCCGCGGTGCCGGACGTGTGGAGATCAGGCTCCGCCGCATGACGGACGGTATTCGGCTCACCGTCGCTGACAGTGGAAGCGGCATACCGGCGGAACTCCTGCCCCGTATCTTTGAACCGAATTTCTCCACAAAAACAGAGGGCATGGGCCTGGGTCTCGCTATCGTCAAAAAAATCATTGACGATGCCGGCGGCAGTATTCACATCGAGAGTGCATCAGGAAAAGGCACCACCGTCACCATCCATCTCCCAGCCGTATCCTGAATCCCGCCTCCCCGTTTCTCCGTTTCCTTGCTTCTCAGCCCCCCTGTGGCTAATTTTCCATATCGAAACTCAGAGAAGCAGTGCATGTCCTTTCTCGTTACCGCACGAAAATACCGACCCGCTACGTTCCAGGAAGTTGTCGCCCAGGGACACGTCGTCAATACGCTTCTCAATTCCATCAAACTTGATCGCATCGCACACGCCTACCTGTTCGCTGGCCCTCGTGGTGTGGGGAAAACCACCACGGCGCGTATTTTCGCCAAGGCGCTCAACTGTCCCCATGCAAAGGATGGTGAGCCCTGCAATGTCTGCGACACCTGCGTGGAAATCGCGGAGGGACGCAGCATCGACGTCATCGAGATCGACGGTGCGTCGAACAACAGCGTCGATCAGGTCCGTGCGATCCGGGACGCCGTGCGCTACACGCCCACGCGTGATCGCTATAAAATGTACATCATCGATGAGATCCACATGCTGACCAAGAGTGCGTTCAACGCGCTCCTGAAAACGCTCGAAGAGCCGCCGCCGCATGCGATCTTCATCTTTGCGACCACCGAGCCGCACAAGTTGCTGCCGACGGTCATTTCCCGCTGTCAGCGCTACGATTTCCGCCGCATCGCGACCGAGGACATCGTGCGCCAGCTCCAGCTGATCTGTAAGACAGAGAGCATCGATGCCGAAGATGCGGCGCTGTTTGCCATCGCACGCAGGGGTGACGGTTCCATGCGCGACGCGGAAAGTATTTTCGATCAGGTCGTCGCTTTCAGCGGCCAGACGCTTACGTATGACGACGTTCGGCAGGTGCTCCACTTTGTCGACCAGGAAACATTTTTTCATCTCACGGAACTGATCATCACGAAAAACAGCAGCGGCGGATTTACGCTTGCCGAGAACATCGTGATGAGCGGGTACGATATTCAGGACTTTCTGCAGGGCCTCGAGGAACATTTCCGCAATATGCTTGTGGTGCGATCCACTGGCGAGGCGCGGCTGGTCGAGGCTCCGGCTGAGATCCGGGAACGCTACGCGGCGCTCGCCGGAAAATTCAGCGAAGGGGATCTTCTGCGTCTGCTCAAGATCACTGCGCAGGCCATGCAGGCAGTGCGGTACAGTCCGCAACCCCGTCTCAAGTTCGAAGTCGCCTTGATCGACATGATCAAGATGGACAGCACCGTCGAAATCAGCACGCTGCTGTCGAACCTCGGACCTGGGGGGCTTCAGCAATCTCCGCTGTCGCCTGCACGAGACAGCACGCGCGACGGTCATGGTTCACGCACCGCCGTTCCGGGAAACACCGTCGGCGCTTCTCCGGGCGGGTCGGTGCAACGGAACACCGGGGCCCGCACGGCCTCCCGGAGAGATACGGACGCGACTGAACCCTTACGGCAGGCGGAATCGCGCTTCCGGGAGGCGCTTACCTCCGCCTCCCTTTCCGCCGTCGCTCCCTACGGACCTCCGACCGTACCGGAGAAAGCACCCCCGTCCCCTGCACCGGAAAGTCCCCCCCATCCCATCGTACAAATGCTCATCAACGACCTCGGTGCCGTTCTGATCCAGGGGAAGTAACGTCCGCCTTCCGGGCGTGATCCCCGCTGCATTCGAACAACCGATACCGATTTTTCACAAGAGACATCCCCCATGTTCATCAGCAGTATCTCCGGTGTGGTCTCGAACCTCACGCCGAACAGCCAGACCCGTTTCCAGTGCGCGGTGACCCTGACGGTCCCGCAGGAAGAATTCTCCACCATCGAACCGGGCCGTTTGATTGCAGCGGAAAACGTGTTTCACGCCGCGCGCGACAAGCGCTATACCATCCTCCAGATCATCGACGTATTCCCCGCCCTGGAGGAAGAAACGAAAGCATCGAAAAAAAGCACGCTGACGCTTCGATGTACCGCGACTCCCATCGGTCAGGAGCTTCGGTACAAAAACGCGAAGACTGGGCCGGAGATCGTTGGCGAGGACACGTTCCCGGCGTTCGACGGCAAGATCGAGGTACTGGACGACGACATGACACGCGCCGTAATACATCTGATTGCGCCGGAAAGCCGCATCCAGGAGAACGGATCGCGCATCGACATCGGGCAGTACCGGAGCAATCCGGCGGTCAATGTGGGCCTCGACGCGGTCTCCCTCCTGCGCGGCAACGCCGCGGTACTCAGTGCCCGTCCACGTGCACGCACCACCATCGTCAACACCCTGATTCAGTCGCTGCTGCAGGACACCGCGCATCCCGTACATGTTGTCTACTGTGACGTCAACAACATCGGGACACTGTCGCTCACTCCCCTGCTTTCCACATTCGAACGTTCCGGCATCCTCTGCTTGAACGACAAGTTCATTCCCCCGAGTGTGTTCCATGCCATGCGCAATGCGGGCGACCGCTCTGCACACAAGCGCGCCGTACTGGATTATCTCGACATGATGATCCTGCCGTCCGTGCTGGAACAGCGACGCCATGATTTCACCTATGCGATCTCCAACTGGATGCGCGAGAACCGCATCGCCATCTACCGGCCGCATGAACAGAAGGTGGACGAATTCATCAACGAAATCCGTGTCGACATCCTCGACGGCGTCGATGAGGAAGTGGAGGAATACATCTCCGAGCTGATGCTGGGTATTGCCGAAACCTATCGCGGTGAACGTTTCACGGAGAAAAACACCCGCGACATACTCGGAATGGTGGATGAATTCAGCCAGGAATCCCGAAGCCATTCCGCCCGGCGAAATCTCTACGATCTCAAGGCGGAAGTTGAATCAGTCTTCGAAACCTATTCCAAGGATATCCCGGCATCGGCCCGCAAGTCCATCCAGGATATCGTCACCCAGCTGAACGATGACAACGGATCCAGTCTTCTCGTGGTGCAGGGACAGAAAACCACGGACATCCTCCGCTTCATCGGAACGCTCTCTCAGACATTGATCGAGGAACGGCTCAAGCGCCTGAAAATCCGAGTGCCGGTCCTCTTCATCTTCAACAATATCGACGACTACGTCGGCAGGAATGGCAGCGCGGTGCGTGAACCCGGCTCCGACCGATTCACCGACACGATACAGACGCTTCTCTCAAACGGCCGCCGCCACGGTATGGGTTTCTGCCTCACACTGGAGAACGCTGCATCCCTCGATCGACAACTTGCGCGTCGTGTGCAGAATTACTTCATCGGTCCGATCACCTTTGTCGAGGAACCGACTCGCATCGCGGATCTGCTCAATATCTCCGAGGAACTGCTGCACCCGGCCGTCCGCTATGAAGACGGTGATTTCCTCTTCACTTCCGCGGAGTCGCCCTATCATCGCCGCGTTCCTCTCCCCGTCGTCGCACCGAAAAACAGTGAACAGATCCATCTGTTCCTGGACGACCTGCGTGTCGAGCAGGAACGACGTCGGCAGGAATACATGGCGCAGGACGAGGAGCGCCGGAAACGACAGGATGAAGAACGCAAGCGGCAGGATGAAGAACGCAAACGGCAGGATGAAGAACGCAAACGGCAGGAAGATCAGCGCAAACAGGAAGACAAGGAAGCGAAGGCGCGCGCTCCGGAGGCGGAACGAGAACCCGGCGAGGCCGACCACGCTGAGACAAAGCCCGATGCGTCGACGGACAAGGTTACCACACGAACCCGCAGAAAACGCGGGGGAAGACGCAGCAAATCCTCCGCCACAGGCACAAAGGATGACCCCGGCACGAAATCCGGCAGCGCCGATACTCCGAAGAATGATGACGACGCACACCTTGCTGCGGACGATACCGGTAAGGATATAGCCGTCGCGGACTATACCGACTTCGATCCCGTCGATGATACTGCCGGCAAGGATGCGAAATCCAGCGAGTCACCCGGCGATACATCCGGCACGACGGATGAGAAGCCTGCCGAACGAAAGAGTACTCGAGGACGGCGCGGAGGTCGCGGAAGAAAAACGACACAGAAAACCGCCGGCAATTCGGATCATGCCGCTGATACTGGCACGTCCACAACGTCCGACAACAGCCCGAAGTCCGACACCGCCACGACGTCCGACAACAGTGCGAAGTCCGACGCCACCACGAATGTTCCATCCACAGAAAAATCCGATGCGGGCAGGAAAGGCGGTTCCGGTACAGGTGGATGGATGATCGAGGAATTCGACCCGAACGCGAACAAGACAATTCCCGCGGAGAAAAAAGCGGACAGCGCTACCGAACGAGGTTCATCTTCGGATGCGAAAGATGATGCGAAGACCGACGCTCCCGCCGACGAGAAAAAGCCTGCCCGCCGCGGCACGCGCCGCCGCAGTCCGCGATCCAGGAAATCATCCTCGTCCTCTTCAGGGAAGAAGAGCGGGGAGGAGTGAGGCATGCGTCTCGTTTCCTGGAATGTCAATGGGATACGCGCGATCGCGAAGAAGAACTTCTTCGAATATCTGGAGGAAGAATCCCCTGACATCCTCTGCCTGCAGGAAACCAAGGCACATGAGGATCAGCTCGACGAGACCCTGCTCACTCCACCGGGGTACTATACCTACTGGCACTCCGGTGAACGACGCGGCTACAGCAGCGTTGCGACTTTCTCCAGAAAGCGGCCGGAATCCGTGCAGGCAGGAATGGATATCATTCCGATGGACACGGAGGGCCGCGTGCTTCGGACGGATTATCCCGAATTCGCATTGTACAACGTTTATTTTCCCAACGGCGGACGTGGAGAAGAGCGCCTGCAGTTCAAGCTTGATTTCTACGATCAGATCCTTGAGCACTTCGAGAACGAGCGCAGCAAGGGGCTCCCTCTGATTATCTGTGGAGACGTCAACACCGCGCACCGGGAAATCGATCTCAAGAATCCCAGGCAGAACGAGAATA
>JAFGKR010000057.1 GCA_016928515.1 Bacteroidota bacterium
AGCGGCGTCAGTGCGGCGTACCCGTTGTTTTCGTACAGTTTCACGTCCACTTTCACCGTGTCCGGCGCGATGTCCATGATATACGCCTTGAACGCCTGGGCGATCTTGTCCGGATCTTGATTGGCCACGAGACGCATGGAGACCTTGGCATGTGCGGTTGCGGGCAGCACCGTCTTTACTCCCGCGCCAGTGTGTCCGCCCCAGATCCCGTTGATCTCGAACGTCGGACGCGCACCCGTGCGTTCGATGGTGGAATATCCTTTCTCTCCGAAAGTCTTCACCGCGCCGATGCTCTTCGCGTACATCATGTCGTCATGCGGAATTTTCGCCAGTTCGTTCCGCTCCTTGCGCGAAAGCGGGACGACATCGCTGTAAAAGCCCGGGATCTTGACCTTGCTCGTTTTGGGATCCTTGCATGCGACCAGCAGTTCGGCCAGCACCTGGACGGGATTCGCGACCCCGCCTCCGTAGGTGCCGCTGTGCTGATCCCCGCTCAGTGAGGTCACGGTCAGTTCGAGATAGGTCAGACCGCGCAGTCCGTAGGTGATACTCGGCTTGGTTTTGCCGAGCATGTTCGTATCCGAAATGAGGATGGTGTCGCATTTCAGAATGGCGCGGTGTTTCCTGACAAAATCCACGAGGTTCGTGCTTCCAATCTCTTCCTCCCCTTCGACGATTACTTTCACATTTACCGGCAACTTCTTGACAGTCTTGAGATACGCCTCGATCACCTTGAAGTGAATGAACACCTGTCCCTTGTCGTCCGCCGTACCGCGGGCGAACATTTTCCCGCCTTTCACCGTCATCGTGAACGGATCGGTTTTCCACTTGTCGAGCGGTTCGACAGGCTGCACGTCGTAATGCCCGTAGATGAGCACCGTCGGCGCATCCTTTGCTGCCAACCATTCCCCGTACACCACGGGATTTCCCTTCGTCGGATACTGTTTGACGTTCTTCAATCCTGCCGCCTTGAGTTGCTTCTCCACGAATTTCGCGGCGTTCGAGATGTCCTTCCGGCGTTCGGGGTGTGCGCTGATACTTGGGATCCCGATGAATTCGGCAAGTTCCTCCAGATACCGATTATCATTGGCCTTGAAATACTCCTGAACCTCTTTCATCGTTGTATCTCCGATTTGTACGGGAATTTTGGCTCATACTGCATGAATCCGCGGAATATACGAAAAATAAATGAGAAATCGTTACGGAATTCACCGAAACAAAAAATGGAAATGACAGAATGATAGAATGGCAGGATGGCGGAATGAGGAGAGATCAGTTGGAAGCGGCGTTTTCCGCCATGTGCTCCAACCGCAGGACGGCCTTCATAATGCGGTAGTGCCTTTTCTTCTCGAGGCTTTTCATTTCCTCGGCTTTGGGCCAGTCGCCGAGTCCGACGCGATCGAGCAGGGATTCGTCCTGTTTCGCCATCATTTCCCTCGCATGTTTCGCTCCCTTCCGTGCGGCTGCTGCGCGGCGCTCCGGAGACCATGTGTCCCATATGCTCAGATACTCCAGCGCCCGTTCCAGCAGATCCGCGTCGGGATGCAAGGTGTTCAGCATCATGTCCACATAATATGCCACCGCCTCCTGCCGCTCCGCGGTCACGGTATCCGAAAGCAGATAATGCCAGAGCATGAGCGAGGCGGCGCTCTGCCGGAGTCCGTTGACGTACGGGTTTCCCTCGAAACGCCAGAGGATGAGACGCACCTCCCCGTCGGCTTCCCTCCAACCAATGTCGGATTCCTCCTTGAGACTGAAGAGATCAGTGTTGCCGAATCTCATGAGATGTTCCAGCTCCCGGTCACCGCTCCCGATTCGCGACATCGCCGCGCTGTCGAGCGAGGAGGGTCCCATGGGCGAATAATTCAAATCCACCTCGTCCGGCGGCATTGCGAAGCGGTATTCCGCGGAATCGGCAATGAAAACCTGCGCTGTCGACATGTTCGCAGCCATCAACAGACCGCATACGGATAGATACAATCGCCGGGTTTTCATGAAGAACCTCTTTTCGTGTGCACGCTGCGGATTGAATCGCGCAAGAGCCGACGCAGGTGCTGCGTTCAACTCCGTTCGAAGTCTCGCATTGCCGTTTGAAGCCGCGCATTTCCGTTTGAAGCCGCGCATTTCCGTTTGAAGCCGCGCATTTCCGTTTAAAGCCGCGCATTTCCGTTTGAAGCCGCGCATTTCCGTTTGAAGCCGCGCATCGCCGTTCGAAGTCTCGCATTGCCGCATGGGACATCACAATATGCGCTCAAATTACTCCGATGCTGAGCGAAAATCAATCTATACCTGCCAGATCGGGAAAAAAACGCGTTTTAATGCGTATTAAAATATTTTTTAACATCACCTAAAATCATGTTGAACGCGAAAATAGAGCTGTCCCGTGAACTATTTCACCCGTACCCCGTGCATGTGTGCTGTTGTCGATCCGGTCTGCTCGCATATCCCCGCATCCCTCCCGTCTGAGATCCCCGATCCGGGATCTGCAATCTTCCATTTTTCCGATTAGATTGGAAGCATGGTACTGTTCAGCGCGACGAACCTCAGCAAGACGTTTCACGATCATCCCCTCTTCACCGATGTCTCATTCGGGATGGAGGAGGGTGAGCGCGTGGGTATCATCGGACGCAACGGTGTGGGCAAGACCACGCTGCTTCGCCTTATCGCAGGGATCGAGACTCCCGACGCGGGCACGGTCGCGTTCAACAGCCGGGTGACATTCGAATACCTGGAGCAGATGCCATTCTTCCCTCGGCAGCAGACGGTGCTGGATGCCGTCACCGAAAGCCGGCGGGAACTTCGTGCGCTGCTGGATCGTCACGCCGAACTGTGCACGCTTATCGGACGATCCCACGACCACACGCTGCAACGGGAGCTGGACGACGTCACCGAGCGCATCGAACATGCGCACGGATGGACGCTGGAAACAGATGCACGCATCATCCTCCAGAAGCTGGGGGTATCGGAATTCGACGCGGACGTGCGACGACTCTCCGGGGGACAGCGGAAGCGCGTCGCACTGGCCCGTGCCCTGCTGCATGACCCCGATCTGCTCATTCTCGACGAACCCACGAATCATCTCGACGCCGACTCGGTGCAGTGGCTGCAGGACCGCCTCCAGCAATCCCCCCGCGCCCTCCTCCTGATCACGCATGACCGCTATTTTCTGGATGCCGTTGCGAACCGCATTGTCGAAATGGATCAGCAGCAGCTGATCAGTTTTCCCGGCAATTACGAGGAATATCTCGAACGTCGAGAATCCATGATCAATGCGCAGGAGGCCGAGGCCGAACGTACACGCAGCAAATTGCGGCAGGAGCTCGCCTGGCTGCAGCGCGGCGCACCGGCGCGACGCACGAAGCAGAAAAGCCGCATTGACTGG
>JAFGKR010000058.1 GCA_016928515.1 Bacteroidota bacterium
ATAGGCGTGCCGGCCTGGTCCGCCCGAAAACGCCGCCTGCAGCGGAACGCATCCGCGATTTCGATCCGCAAACCATGTCCACCGTCATCCGCGACCTCTCCGACCTCTCCTCACTCATAGCTGACATCGAAGAAGATCAGAAGGATATCCCCATCCTGCTCAAACAATACCTGAAGCTCGGCGGTATGCTCCTCGGTTTCAACATCGACCCCGATTTTTCCAATGTGCTCGACGGGCTCATCCTGGTCGATCTCAGACGGACCGAACAGCGACTGCTCGAACGGTACATGGGGAAGGAGGGTGCGAAGCTGTTTCTACAACATCACGGTGTCGGGTGACGACGAAACATGTTTTAGTCCAGACTAAAATATTTTTTAATACTACCTAAATCTTGTCATTGCCGCTATCGGAACCCCGGGAAGTGGATATCCCGTGTTTTCCCACCTCGACAGCCTCCATCAGAGAAGCGAATACCGCAATCCCAGCGCCAGCGCCTGCTTGACCTGCGTGCGGCGCGTCTGGGCGATCTCGTGGACGAGCAGCACGTTCAGAGAGACGTTCACGTAGTCGTTTACCTTTGCCGTAAGAGTGTTGTCCCAACGAACGTCCCATACGTCCATATGATTGAACGCCGAGAAAAGGTTCAGCTGTGAAGTATAGAGCATGTTCTCCATCACCGTCAGCTTGACTCCCGTGGCGGATTCAACACCCGTCTGGAAACGGAAATCCTCCACTTCGTCCGGTGTATCCGGATCATCGGCAAACCCGTATTCGGAGGAGGAAAACGTTTCCTTGAAGGCGATGCCGAGTCGGGTAAAAAAGGCATCGTTGAGCGAATATGTAAAACCTGCGGATTGCGTGAGGTACAGTGGATCGAACGTTCCGGATGACAGTGTTCGAACATCCGTCCCCGTCGCAGCATCCTTCTTCATCGTATACCCTTCGTCGAACTGCGTCCGCAGTTGATTGGCGACGTACGGATCGATTTTCCAGCCGATATTGCGGGAATAAATGCTCTCCCAGAACAGCTCGTCCTCACTCTTCTCGAAATCTGAATCCCCGAGCTTTGTCTTGCCATAGGTAATTTTGAGCGTGTTGTTCCACTTCCAGTCCGGCTGCTTGTACAGAAACTGCCCGTTCGTGAGGAAGGTCCACGCGAGCGTGTTCTCCCCTCCCTGTGTCCAGTTATGAAGGGTCACCTGCGTGAGATTCAGGCCTGCAACCAGGGAATTGTTCCAGCCGTCCGGCATTTCCTTCTTTTCGTCCTGCGCGGTCAGGGGTGCGGTCGCGATGCATCCGAGAAGAAGCAACGATGTGATGATGCGTTTCATGTTCTGCCCCGTGATATGGTGAAAAATGGTTGAAGCGAAAAAGGCTTTCCCGCCGGCAAACCGCATGGCGATCAAAATCGTGGATCGCAGAGCACGGTCGCCCATCATGCGGGAAACGGATGAGACTTCGGGGAAGATAACAAAACGTGTGTAAAAAGGCGTCAGGAACCGAATTGCAGAAGGCGCGTTTTGCGCCGTACCCGCTCGGCCGCAAGGCGCTCGAACACAAGCGTCAGCACGGCAAGTACCACGAGGGTCACTCCGGTCGCAACGGCGGAAGGGTAGATCACCCGCGAAAGAACGTTGACAAGGATGAACATGACGATCGCGGCGACCATGATGCCGACGAAAATGTTCGCCGTGCGTTCTCCCTTGCGCAATGGACGTGAAAACGGGAGATGCGGATACACCATTACGAGAACCTGCAGGATAAGATGCGACAACATGCTGAGGGTGAATACATGCAGCAGCACATTCTGCACACTGTCAAAATAGAAGAGGAACACAATACCGAGACCCAGGAGATACGGAATAATGAAGAAGATGACGAGCACATCCTTCACCGCGAGGACGATGCGTCCCTTGTCCGATGGAGTGACGTGGAAAATCCAGGACGCCTGCCACGAGTCGCTGCGTCCGAGCGACGCGAAGAGCAGCACAGGGAAAAAGGCCAATGCGAGGTAGAGCAGATTCGCCTTCTCCCAATGCTCCGCGGGATTACTGAACGGATCCGCCAGTCCCCCGCCCCCGCTCAATCCGGCGATCAGGTACAGCGCTGTCAACGGCACAATGGCCAGAACCGACATGCGGAATTTCTGGTCGTGCTTGAACTGATTGCGTACGAGCAGCGCCGCGGCGCGGGCCTCATTGCGGGTGAACATCGGCAGCGACACGACCCGCGAGGGTCGTCCGTTCCCCCGGTGTTTCTCATGTGACTCGGTGAGGCGCGCAATCGTTCCGGCATATTCGAGCGACATGGTGGCGTAAGCATATGCGATCAGTATCGCCGTGATGCTTGTCCCGACGAGAATGGACGCGAGTTCGAACCACCCGCGTCCGCCCACCGTCAGACTCATCAGGCTGGAAAACCAGGTCGGCGGTAATGCCAGCATCCACTGCTCATGTTCCACGTGCATGTTGCTGAGAACACCGGCATTGAACAGGGAGGAGAAAATCATCCCGCTGCCGTAGACAATGAAGGAAAGCAGCAGCTGCAGGTAGGAAAAGGCGCGCTGCAGTTTTTTCGGATGCACCCAGCGCAGAAGATTGACGTAGACAAACACAATCGCCATGGATGTGAATACGGCGGATCCGAGGATGCCGAGAATGGCCATGACTCCGAGCAACAGACGAAAACCCTCCCAGAACACGAAAAACAGCACCGGCACGAAAGCAATGGACACGGCGATCAATCCCACGTACACCAGCATGTTCGCAAGACGGAAACTGAAATAGGTCCGGGAGGATATCGGCCGGTGTCCGAGGATGTGATAATCCTCCGGTGCAATCACCACTGACTGAAATTCGACGAGAATGGAGGAGGCGACAGCCAGCATGACAAAGGTCATCATGATCGTGCCGGCGAGGAAAACGTCACCTGCTTCAATGACGGCGAAGCTGAGGACGAGCCCGAGAAATCCATAAAAGAGAAGGATCTGCCAGAGTCCGGGAAAACGGCCGCGCCGTTTTTTTTTTCGAGACGTGGCGAACAATCCGCTCCGGAAATCAATACGCAGTGCCATGCGCAGGAGCGCACGGAACTGCCGTGGATCGATGTCAAAGCGGTGGAGAAGGGAATCGATCATCACACCCGCTCCAGGGCGGCGAGGAAATCGTTGGACATTTCCCCCACGTCACGCACACCGGTAATGCGCTGGAAGGCATCCTCGAAAGAGGCGGAATCGGTATCGCGCGTGATGCTTTCGGCCGTTCCCGCGATGATCTGCTGTCCCCTGTCGATCACGATGATGCGCGTGCAGATGCGCTCGACCACCTCGAGAATGTGCGAACAGAAAAAAATCGTCTTTCCCTGGGCGGCCAGTTTTTTCAGAAGTTCCTTCACCACCATGGCCGCGTTCGCGTCGAGTCCGTTCAGGGGTTCATCGAGAAAGAGCACTTCCGGACCGTGCAGCAGCGCAGAGGAAATCATCACTTTCTGTTTCATGCCCTTCGACAGTTCCGACAGGCGCTGATCGCGGGCATGCAGAATGCCGAAGATCTCCAGCAGGTCGTTGAAACGCGCTTCCGCGAGGACGGGATCGAGATGATAGAGGCTGGCGACGAAATCCAGGTATTCCGCGGGAGTGAGCGATTCGTACATCGCCCCGCTCTCGGGGATGTATCCGATGCGCCTCTTGACCTCTTGGGGATCCCGAAGAATGTCGTAGCCGGCGATTTCCGCCGTGCCCTGCGTGGGCTGCATCATGCCTGTGAGCATCTTGACGGTGGTGGACTTCCCCGCTCCGTTGGGGCCGAGGAAGCCCAGTATCTCACCCGGCTCCACGGTCAGTGTGATATGGTCAACCGCGGTAAAGTCGTCAAAGCGCTTGGTGAGATCGAGAACGCGAATCATCGTTCAGGATATCATTCCCAGTCACAGCGGAGAATGGAGCCGTTATGGCCGACCACCCACTGCAGCTTCTTGGCCATCGCTTTGACGGAGAGCAGCCCGACGTCCGCGACGCGGTCGAGCTTCGTCCAGGTGCGGCCGCCGTTGTTGCTGAGTAGCACAGTGCCTTCCGGCCCGACCGCCATCCCGTTGAGTTCGTCGGAGAAATCCACGTCGGCCATCGGCAGAAAGAGATTCGTACGGCCCTTGCCCCAGGTGCGGCCGCCGTCATCGGTGAACAGGATGGCACCGCGTGTACCGCTTACCCATCCGATGTTGTTGTTGATGAACATGGTGCTGAGAAAATCGATCTTTTCCCCGAGCGAGGTCAGATCGATCTTTTCCCATGTGATACCGTTGTCACCGGAGCGGTACATCGTGCTTTGGTCACCGACGGCCAGCCAGCATCCTTCACCGAGATATGCCACTGCTTGCATGCGAACTTGTTCCGGCATCATGAAGGATGTCCAGGTCTCACCGCCATCCCCTGTCTGCCAGGCGTGCCCTTCATTTCCGACCGCGATGGCAACGCCGCCTTCTCCGGCATCGACGCTGTTGATATTGAAATTCTTCCCCTGCTGAACGGTGTACCAGCTCAGACCGCCGTCTTTTGTGCGCGCGATGAAACCGCCGAAGCCGACGGCGAGACCGGTGTTCTCGTCAAACATGGCGATATCGTTGAGCTCGATGGCGTCGGAAACGGGAACCACCGTCCAGGTGTCGCCCCCATCCGCCGTGCGCTGAATGCTCCCTTCGTGACCCACGGCCCAGCCGGTGTTGCCGGCAAATTCGATCTGGTAATAGGAAGACCGCGGTCCCTTCGAAACACTCTTCCAGGTGTCGCCCCAGTCCTCGGAACGCAGCAGCGTCCCTTCGATCCCCAGCACAATGCCGGTCCCGTAGTCACTGAAGGAGACATCCATGAGATCTTTCGTCGTCCCTGATGGGACTTTGGTCCAGGTTTCGCCGGCATCCGTGGTTTTGATGATCACGCCGCCCTTGCCGATCGCCCAGCCGTTTCTATCCCCGACGAAGTACATGGAGATCAGTGTCACACCGGTGCCGGTTTCGATCATGCGCCATTTGTCTCCGCGATTGGTGGTCTTGAGCATCAGGCCGTTCCCGCCGCAGATAAAGCGCACTTTGTCATTCACGTAGTAAATATATTCAGGATTGCCAGGGAGATTGAAGTCCTTTTTTCCCCAGGACGCGCCACCATTGGTGGTCTCGAGGATGAGACCGTTCCAGCCCATGGCCCAACCCCGTTTGTCGTCATCGAAGTAGATTGAACGAAGGAAGAACGGTTCGGAATATGATCTGTCGATCCATGTCTCCCCACCGTCGCTGGTGTAGAGGATCAGGCCGCCGACGCCGCAGGCCCAGCCGACCTCGCGGCTGAAGAAGTTGATGGCATAGACGCGTTTTGTTGTTCCGGTGTTCTGGCGGTGCCAGGTTTTCCCGCCGTCGGTCGAGCGGGAAATGATGCCGTCCTCCCCACACGCCCAGCCGTATTCGGAATCCCAGAAACTCTGGTCGTGAAAGGAAATTGTCGTGTTGCTCTCGGTCAGTTCCCAGGTCACTCCATCGTCTGTAGAGCGGATGATACGGCCCTGGTCACCGACGATGACGATGTGATCGCCTTCCGGCCGCTGGATACTGTTGTTCGTGACACCGTGGGGTAATGGATTTTTCCATGTCCACTGCTGTGCTGTGACGGATGTGCTGAGAAGCAACAGAAGGGACAGCGTCATCCATGCGCTTCTGCGGACGAGTGCCGGAGCAATTCGATCTCTCATGATCAATGACCTCATATTGAATTGGGCAAAAGCAACGGAACTGCTGGAAAATACGCTCCGAAGCGCATAAATGAAAGCATCTTCATGCTGTTTCGCATTCTGCGGAAGCAGATGTATTTTGAATGGCGGCAAGGATGCCGTGAACATGGAGTGTCATAATGAATGCCCGCAGACGCTTTTTCATCCCGATATTCGTCATCGGGATCGCTCTGTTCATGTTGACGAATTGTAATCTGCAGGGAGAGGCGGACAAACCGACCGTCGTCGCCAGCATCACGCCTGTCGGGGACTGGGTGCGGCAGGTCGCCGGTGATGCGCTGCACGTGGCGGTGATCGTGCCGCCGAGTGCGAGTCCACATACCTTCGAACTGCGCCCGCAGCAGCTGCGCGAGGCCGTCCGCGCACGGCTTGTCGTGTTCATGGGTGCGGGACTTGAATACTGGGACGATGAACTGCTCGCGAATCTCAACGACCGTGTTCGCGTCCTGCGCCTGAGTGAGGGACAGAAACTTATACAATCCGACGACGGCCACGACCATTCACACGGCGCCGGCAATCCGCATCTCTGGCTGGATCCCGTCTTCGCGCAACAGGCAGTGCGGGCTATCGCCGATGAGCTCTCCGCCCTTTTCCCCGACAAGGATACCTTGTTCAGCCGCCGCGCGGACGCGTACATCGATTCCCTTCGCAGGCTCGACGCGGACATTCAGCGCACCGCGAAAAAATGGCGCTCGCGCCGTTTCGTCGGGGATCACAGTTCCTGGGTGTACTTTGCACGTCGCTACGGATTGACGCAGACAGGCGTCATCGAAGCGACACCCGGGCGCGAGATCTCGGCACGTGACATGAGCAGACTTATCCGAACAATGGCGCGGAAACGTGTCCGTGCGATCTTCGCCGATCGCCGGAAATCCACGCAGGCTCCGGAAACACTGGCCGAAGCCACCGGCGCGAAAGTCGCGATGCTCGATCCCATCGGTGGCGGACAGATGCAGGAGACCTACCTGGAGATGATGCGCGAGAATCTCCGGGAAATGAACCGGGTACTGCGATGAACCACGACAGCGGGATGAACCACGACAGCGGGATGAACCACGACAGCGGGATGAACCACGACAGCGGGATGAAC
>JAFGKR010000299.1 GCA_016928515.1 Bacteroidota bacterium
AAATTCGTCTCGTCGACAAAACAACCAACGAGGAGATCTTCGACAACGCACCGCGGGGAGACGGAACAACGGTTGACGGTCTGCAGAACGGGACACGGTATGACGTCCAGGTCTGGGCAGTGACGACCGCGGGGAAGCAAAGCTCCGCTGCCGCAACAGTGGAGTGGGCTCCGGCCATCCGCCGCAGCGTCAATCAGGACGGACAGCCGATCCGTGTATACGCGACGACATCCACCCAGTTCAACAGCGCAGTGGATCTGTTCAACGCGAGCGGTGTCTGTGAGGTGATCCCACAATCGGGACAGGAATTTCGCGATCGTGGAGATCTTTATGTGTACGCACCGAACGACGCCTCGAACTTCCTCGATCTGCGCAGTCCAAGTACGGCGAACAACCAGGGTCTTGTCACGCAATTTTCGAGTGTGACATACGATGCGGATGCCCTCGACGAACAGGCGGCCACCACGAGTCCGCAGCTGTCGACGTATACGAAGCAGCAGGTCACGATCACCAATGCATCCGTGAACAAGGGCCTGGTCGTTTTCGGCCGGCTGAACCGCGGGAGCAACTACTACTATTTCCGTCTGCTCGTCAAGCGCGGAAGCAACGGAAGGCTCGTGCAGGGAAGCGGCGACGACCGCTACCTGGAATTCGATGTGTCCTTCCAGCACATCAAGGATATTCCGTTCGCAAAAAAATAACGAGGAAAGAGAGGCTGTTCATGTTGCCGGCATTCTACACGGATGACGGAAGCGGTCTGCCCGTGCTCTTCGTGCACGCATTCCCGCTGAATTCGAGTATGTGGCGCGCGCAGCGGCGCGACCTGAATTCGTTCTTCCGCATCCTCACCTTCGATCTTCCGGGCTTTGGTCGCGGCGGCGCCTTTCCAGAGCGGTTCACCCTGGATGACGCCGCGGATATGGCTGCCGAGCTGCTGGATGCGTGCGACATCGATCGCGCGGTCGTCAGCGGTTGCTCCATGGGCGGATACATCGCCATGGCGATGCTGCGGCGGCATCCCCGTCGGCTTGCCGGGCTTGTGCTCGCGAACACGCGCGCAAGTGCCGACTCTCCGGAGGCTCAGGAGAATCGTCGTCGCCAGGCGGAAGCGATCCGGAACGGCAAACTGCAGGAGTATCTCGATGAAATGCTGAGCAAGCTGCTCGGAGACAGCACCGTGGCGGCTGCACCCGATGTCGTGCGCCTTGTTGAGGATATCATGCAACGTGCAACTCCGGAAGGTACCGCCGGCATGCTCGAGGCGATGGCCGAACGGCCGGATTCCCTGCACGATCTTGCCGATGCCCGTGTGCCGGTCTGCATCGTCACCGGCGCAGAGGATACGCTGATTCTTCCCGCGGAAGCGGAGGCCATGCATGCGGAGCTGCTGGACAGTGAACTGAACGTCATCCCCAACTGCGGGCATTTGAGCTGTCTCGAACGCCCGGTGCGCTTCAACGCGGTGTTGCGAACATTTATCCAGACACGCATCCTGAAATGACATGGCACAGGCCCGAAGCCTCCAGTCCCCGGGCTCTCTTCGCGGTGCAGGACTGATCCTCGGCGCGGTGCTGTTCATCGCAATCCTCCTGCTGCCTTCACCAGAGGGACTCCACCGGCACGGGTTGATTGTGCTCGCGCTGGCGGTACTGATGGCGGTGTGGTGGATGACAGAAGCGCTGCCGATCCCCGTGACCTCCCTTCTCCCTCTGCTTCTGCTTCCACTCTTCGGTGTGAGCTCCGTGCAGGAAACGGCGAGGCCGTACGCGCATGAGCTGGTCTTCCTCTTTCTCGGCGGATTCGTGATTGCCATGGCGGTGGAGCGCAGCGGCCTGCATAAACGCATCGCTCTGCGCATCATCCTTCTGGTCGGCGCGGGCCCGGCGCAGCTCGTCCTCGGTTTCATGCTCGCGACAGCCTTCCTGTCCATGTGGATCTCCAACACTGCGACGGTGATGCTCATGCTGCCGATCGCGCTCGCAGTCGTCGAGCAGATGCGCCATTCCTCTGATGCCGGTGCTGGTACGCATTTCCCTGTCGCCCTGCTTCTCGGCATTGCCTATGCGGCGAGCATCGGCGGCATCGCCACGCTGATCGGCACACCACCCAACATCGTGCTTGCCGGTGTGCTCGCGCAGCTGTATCCGGAGGCGCCCACCATCGGTTTTGTGCAGTGGATGCAGTTCGGCATCCCCGTCGCCGCAGTCTTCCTTCCCCTGTGCTGGCTGCTACTCGTGCGCGTCCTTCCCGCCACACGGCTCGATCGCGGCGTTTCGGCGGGCATGGGACGCGGAACCATCCAACACAATCTCGGGGCACTCGGCAGGATGCGGCGCATGGAACGTCTCGTGTTGTCCGTCTTTCTGCTCACTGCTGCGGGATGGATTTTCCGGTCCCCGCTCGATCTGGGTGTCCTGCGCATTCCGGGACTTACCGACCTGTTTCCCGCTCTGACCGACACGAGCATCGCGATCTCTGCGGCGGTCCTGCTGTTTCTTCTTCCCGGGGAACGCGGGGGCATGCTGTTCTCCTGGCAGGAAATCCAGCGCGGCATTCCCTGGGGTATTCTCCTTCTTTTCGGAGGCGGATTTGCGCTTGCAGGTGCCATGCAGAGCAGCGGAGTCACGCTGTTCTTCGGCGAACGCCTCTCGGAGCTGAAAGCGCTCCCGCTTCCGGTAATGATACTGCTCACCTGTCTGCTGCTGACCTTTCTGACCGAACTGACCTCGAACACGGCGACCGCGAGCATTCTCATTCCGGTGATGGCGGCGACGGCCTTGTCGCTCGGACAGCATCCGCTGCTCTTGATGCTGCCGGCAGCGCTGAACGCTTCCTTCGCATTCATGCTGCCGGTCGCCACGCCGCCGAACGCCATTGTCTTTTCCTCTTCCCGCATCAGTATCCGGACCATGGCGAAAACTGGCGTCACGCTGAACTTCCTCGGCGTATTCCTGGTCACGCTCATGATGTACGCACTGGGGATGTCGATTTTCGGTATCACTGTCGATAGTATCCCGGTGTGGGCCCGATGATCTCATCGTTCCACCGCATCCACGCCGACATAACATTCCCCGTCGGAAGGGTCATGAGAAATTGAACCCCTCCGTGCTTGGATATTGTCGCGTCATCGTTCAAATTAAGGATTGCAGAGTTGATCACCAGCACAGCGAAACATGCACCGCACACTCCGTCGTACGTTGATCCTTGTCCTCGTGTTGTGCGCCTCCGGCAGTGCCGGTGAAGCGCTCGCGCAGAGTTCCTTCCGTCTGAAACGCACGAAGAAGGAGACTACTCCCATTAACGCGCAGCTCCTCGCCGGTTACAATGGGATGTCGAATCCTGCCGATATCATTCAGGACATGTTCGAGCACACGAATCTCACTTCCCTGGGTGGCCTCGCCGTTGGTATCCAGGGGATGATCGAGCTGGACACCGTACTGACACAGATCTGGGTCGGCGCGGAAGTGAATTATTCCCGCCTGGCACAGCGATGGCTGCTCGAGGATCCGGACGTGCATTTCGTCGGGGAAGCCGAAAGCCAGGTCGATGCCGTCGAACGGTTGTGGGGCCTCGGAGGAAATCTCCTCTTCGCCATTGGTCCTGTCGCCCGACTGACGCTGGTGTTCGGACCCGGCCTCCAGTACCAGGATGCCCGCATCGACACGAATCTCCCGATCGAAGGCAACCTCTCGGAAGACCGCATTATTCCCACCGCGCTCGGCGGAGTGAACCTCCAGCTCCTGGTATACGATCATGGGAGCATCGACGCCAATTTCCGGGGCGTGTGGGGCTTCGGCGACTACGGGAGTTTCCAGTTTCAGTCACTGCTCGGCTTCACCTTCAACTTCTGATCCGGCACGTCTTCCCGTCCTTTGAACTGGCCGCCTTCGTTCGCCGGCGGCGAATATCGGCACACCTGCTCCCAATGACCTCTTCCCCGCCTCCCCGCTTCTACAGATCCCCGCTACTCCGACAATGGAACGATGACACTGATCGCCCCGCGCAGATCACCTTCCCTGTAATCCATCGCCTGATCCCCCGGATAGCGTTCACGGATTTCCTGCGCTACTTCCGGACTGACCTGATCTCCGGTACCGTGACAGCTCAGACAGGGTTTCTTGATCGTGATCGGTTTGAGAAAACGCAGTGCACGCTTGCCCTCGAGCTGGACGACTTCAGCATGTGTCGTCGTGGCCCCCATTGACCCGGCGGCAAGGTCCGCCTCGAAACGCGCGAGGATGCGCCGTTCATAGGCATCCGGTGAATCGAGCGGATTCCGCGGTTTCTCCGTCACACGCCGCATTCGAACGCCGTGTTCGGCCGCAACCTTGTCGGTAAGTTCCTGTGCGAGTCCGGTGCACTGCCGCACAGCCAGGATTGGTCCCCCTTCCTTCATCGCGCGCTGCACTTCTCCCAGCAGTGTCGTGGTCAACTCCTGCGTGGCATGCTGTGCGATGCGTTCCGCATCGGTGATGGCCGTGTCACCGGATGCCGTTTCGTCTCCTCCCCCACAGGCCGGAATGATCACAATCAGAAGAAGAATGACCACTCGCGCAAATCGTCTCATGGGTGCCTCCGAAAATATGTCAGGTGTTTTTTGCTTCATGAAGGTAGCGGAACAGATTCGTGAGAAAAACACGCGCTTTCCGTTCGATGCCCGGCACCGCACTCTCACGCGGTCCGGCCACATTGAGCACGCGAACGCGATGACGCTCCAACCAATCAGACACGAGGGTGAAGGACGCGTGTTGGTTGAGAATGACCACAAGGCAGGGCTTTCCCAGTGCTTCCGCAATCTCCCGGGTGCACTGCGTCCCACCGCTGAGCCGCTGATCCATCGCAAAGATCAGGGTCGCATCCGAGTCACGAACATTCCACAGCGTCCGCTGCTCGTATGCCTCCGAGGGTGTTTCCTTCAGGGGATAATGGGAAGCGAGCACCCCGTCCTCGGCCCGGCGTCCTTTCGGGCACCAGCCACCACAGGATACACCATGATCAAGTGCTGCCATCAGTGCTGCGCGGTCGACACCGGTCTGACCACCGGAAACAATGCGAAAATCGGAAAGACTCATATCGATGGAATTCTACAAAAGCCGCTCGAGGGATGCAATACACAGCCGCCTTTTTTCCCGGACTTCTTGACGCGGATATCGGATTTTCTGTAGATTTAACATGGTAAAGCTCGCAAAAACAATCCTCTAGCACCATGCCACGACTCCCTTCAAGCGTTTACAATCCCGTGAGCCTCGTCGGTGCGGGTATTGCCCTGGTTTCCTTCGGCACCGTCGTGATCTTCTTTGCCATGGATATGCTCGGGTACGTTCAATCGCCGTATCTCGGGATATTCACGTACATGATCATCCCGGCGATTCTCGTGCTCGGGTTGCTGCTCATTCCTATCGGGATGCTGTTGGAGCGGAGACGCAAACGCAGACATGCCGGGGAAGAGCGGCGGTACATGGTGTTGGATCTCAATGATACGCGCAATCGCACCGCCATCATGATTTTTACCGTGGGCACGATGCTGCTGATCGTCATTTCCGCGGCGGGGACGTATCAGGCCTACAATTATTCCGAATCGGTCGAGTTCTGCGGCGAGGTCTGTCATGAGGTCATGTATCCGGAATACATGGCGTATCAGCATTCCCCGCATGCGCGTGTTCCCTGTGCGGAATGCCACATTGGCGAGGGAGCGGACTGGTTCGTGAAGGCGAAGGTTTCCGGCGCCTACCAGGTGTATTCGGTGATCTTCAACAAGTATCACAAGCCGATTGCTACACCGATCGCGAACCTGCGTCCGGCGCGGGAAACCTGCGAGGAGTGCCATTGGCCAAGCAAATTCAGCAGCGACAAAAAGCTCGAGAAAGTCTACTTCCCCATCGATACTGCGGATGTCAAACCGTGGAAAATTGTCATGGATCTGAAAATCGGCGGCGGCCAGAGTGAATTGGGTCCCACCGAGGGCATCCACTGGCACATGAACACGGCGAACGACGTTCGTTACATCGCAACGGACGAGCAGAGACAGGAAATCCCGTACATCGAATCCACCGGGCTCGACGGCAGGACACGGATCTACCGCGCCCGGGACTTGGACATGGATGATAAGGAATTGCAGGCATTCGAGATGCGGAAGATGGACTGTATCGACTGTCACAACCGTCCTTCTCACATTTATTATCCGCCGTTCCGCACGATCAACGATGCGATGGCGGTGGATCGCATTGCAGCGGATCTCCCCAACATCCGCGCTCTCGCCACGCACGCGCTGACTTTCCCGTACACATCGCAGGAACAGGGGATGCAGCGCATTCCGAAGATCATTCGCGACAATTACCGCACGCATGCGCCGGAGCTGCTGCAGCAGCGAAACGCTGACATCGAACGGAGCATCGTGGAGATCCAGCGCATTTACGAGCGGAATTTCTTCCCGTCGATGAAGGTCGACTGGAAACAGTACCCGAACAACATCGGGCACATGTACGATCCCGGCTGCTTCCGCTGTCATGACAATCAGCACGTCACCGACGACGGAGAGGTCCTGAGCAATGACTGCAATCTCTGCCATACCATCATCACGCAGGGACCGCAAGGCCAGACGGTCAGCGATCTCGCCGGTCTTCCCTTCCAGCATCCCGCGGATGTGGACGAAGCGTGGCGAACCGTTCCGTGTTCCGATTGCCACCTGGGCAACTGACCGCCGCCGCATCGACAGGAGAACAAGGCATTCCGCTCCGGAAATCATGAACGAAAAAAAATCCTGCATCCACTGGCTTTATTGCTAAGAATTTCACAATATTGCTATGGCAATAGTTTCCATGCGCAACTATTGCCATACGTCAGACAGCGCAGGAATATCGCACATTTATCAGGCACCGTGTATGCACCTCCCACCCCTCACCCGCTTGTTGTTTGGAAATAAGATTTTCGCCTCCATACCCCTTTTGTTTGTCGTTCTGCTTCTTCCCTGCGCCGCCGCCGTCGCGCAGTCATCGGAAGATTGCCAGGCCTGCCACAACGATCCGGAATTCACGATGGAGCGACGGGGCAGGACCATATCGTTGTACGCGAATCCCGCCACGCTGAAGATGTCGCCGCACGCGGATCTGGATTGTGTCTCCTGTCACACCGGCTTCGATCCGGAGAACATTCCGCACAAGGAGAATATCCGTCCCGTTCGCTGTACGAGCTGTCATCAGGATGCACCGATGGAGCATCAGTTCCATGCCGTGCAGCTTTCTCTCGCCCGGAAGGAGGGAACGCTGGAGACTGCGTGCAAGCAGTGCCACGGCACGCATAACGTGCTGCCTCTCGACAATCCCTCGAATCCCTTTCATTCCTCGAACATGACAGAATCCTGCGGGAAGTGCCATCCGGACGTTACGAGCCATTTCGCTGCTTCGGAGCACGGCAAAGCGCTGTCGCAGGGCGTCACTGGTGCACCCACCTGCATTTCCTGTCACACACGTGACGTGACCGGGCATCAGGGGAAACTCAGCACGCTGGAAATCAAGCGGCTGCAGGAAGACCTCTGTCTCGAATGCCATCAGGACAACCCGGATGTGCGCAAGCGGATGGGACCCGGCGTCAGTTTCATCCAGGCATATGAAAAAAGCGTTCATGGAATGGCATTGAAGAAAGGCAATCCGGATGCGGCCAGCTGCGTGGACTGTCACGGCAGTCACGACATGCGGAAATCCTATGATCCGGAATCCCGGGTACACAAGCAGCATGTCGCCGACGATTGCGGCCAGTGTCACAGCGACATCATGAAGGAATTCAAGGAGAGCATCCACGGTCAGGCCATCGCGCGCGGGAACTACGACTCCCCTACCTGCATCACCTGTCACGGCGAGCATAACATCCTGCCTGTGGACGATCCCAACTCGCCGGTCTCCCTGCAGAATCTGTCGCGGGAAACCTGTTCACCCTGTCACAGCTCACTGCGGATGTCGGAAAAATACGGCTTCAGCGCCAGCAAGACGCGCAGCTACGAAGACAGCTACCACGGCCTCGCGCTCAGAGGCGGCTCCACCGAAGCGGCAAACTGCGCCAGCTGTCACGGGGTGCATAACATCAAACCATCGTCCGATCCGACGTCGATGATTCACAAGGACAACCTCGTCGAGACCTGCGGAAGCTGTCATCCCAATGCGAACACGCGCTTCGCCACCGGCAGAATTCACGTGGTCGAGGATGACAGGGACGAGGATCCGCTGCTCTACTGGATATCCAACATCTATATCATCCTGATCGTCGTCATCATCGGGGGTATGGTCGGACACAACGTACTCGATTTCCGCAAGAAGGCGGTTACCAAGCTGAAAGTGCGCCGCGGCCATCTTCCGCATCACAGCGCCGGCTCCACCCTGCACGTTCGCATGACACTCAACGAACGCATACAGCACGCCACGCTGCTGATCAGCTTCACGGTGCTCGTCATCACCGGCTTCATGTTGCGTTTCCCCGATGCATTCTGGGCGATCTGGATTCGGGACCTCGTCCCGTATGCATTCGAAACCCGTTCGCTGCTGCATCGCATTGCCGGCGTGGCGATTCTTGCCGTCAGTGTCTATCACATCTGGTATCTCGCGGCGACGAAGCGCGGGCGGCAGCTGTTCCTTGATCTGCTTCCGAAGTGGAAGGACGCAACCGACGCGTTGACATCCCTGAAGTACAACCTCGGTTTCTCCGAGGAAAAGCCCCGGTTCGAACGCTTCAGCTACATGGAGAAAGCCGAGTACTGGGCCCTTGTCTGGGGCAATATCGTCATGGGCGCGACCGGTATCATCATGTGGTTTGACGAATTCTTCCTCGGGATCTTCACGAAGCTCGGGTATGACGTGTCCCGCGCGATCCACTATTACGAAGCGTGGCTCGCCATGCTCGCAATTCTTGTCTGGCATATCTACTTTGTGATATTCAATCCCGACGTATACCCGATGAATCTCGCATGGCTCAAGGGCACACTGACGGAAGAGGAGATGGAAGAAGAACATCCGCTCGAACTCGAACGCATCCGTGCAAAACGAAAGGAGGACGGCGTGCAGGAGGACGGCGATATGATCGACATTCCGACAACTCCGGAGGATTGATCGTCATCGCGAGGCACCCGAAGCCCGCCGGCAGATTCCGTATGCAGAAACGCTCATGTCATCACCACTCGCAGACCGGCGGATTGCTCCCCGTCGTGCTGCTGATCATGCTTTCCGCTGGAGCGCTTCCTCCCGCGACCTTCGCGCAGGACAACGCCAGCTGCTTCATGTGTCACGAAGACCGAACGTTGACGGGATCCATAGAGGGGAAATCCCGTTCGATGTTCGTGGACGAGCGCACGCTGACGTCATCGGTGCATGGATCGTTCGAGTGCATCATCTGTCATACGGATGTGGATCCGGAGGATCTTCCGCATGCGGACGATCTCGATCCGGTGGACTGCAGCACCTGTCATGCCGAGATCGCGGAGAAGCACGCCATCTCACTCCACGGAAAAGCGGTGAAGCGTGGCGACCCGCTCGCTCCCCGCTGCACCAGCTGTCACGGCACACACAACGTGCTCGCATCCGACGATCCGAAATCTCCCGTGCGCCCGTACAATATCCCCTTTCTTTGTGGCCGCTGTCACAAAGAAGGGTCACCGGTGCAGCGACAGCGCAAAATCCACCAGGATCACATCCTCGAAAACTATTCCGAGAGCATCCACGGAGAGGGACTGCTGAAGAAAGGGCTGACGGTGACCGCGACCTGCATCTCCTGTCACACGTCGCACGAGATTCTACCGCATACCGATCCCACCTCCTCGATTGCCCGGCGAAACATCGCGCAGACCTGTGCCCAGTGCCATACGCAGATCGAACAGGTCCACCTGAAAGTCATCAAGGGAGAACTCTGGGAGAAACAGCCGCATCTGCTTCCGGCCTGTGTGGACTGTCACCAGCCGCATAAAATCCGCCGCGTGTTCTACGACCAGGGAACGGCCGACGCGCAGTGTCTCGAGTGTCATCAGAAGCCGAATCTCCGCGCGGAGGAGGGACGTTCGATGTACGTGAATTATCAGGATCTCGGACATTCACGGCATCTCAGCGTTGCCTGCAGTCAATGCCATTCCGGCGTGAACATTTCGCATACGCGTCCGTGCGATACGATTGACAAAACGGTCGACTGTTCCGCCTGTCACCCGCAGGAAGCGGATCGGTACGACCAGAGCATTCACGGGACGATGTCCGCGAAAAACGATCCCGACGCACCGAGCTGCCTCGATTGTCACGGAACGCATCGCATTCTCGGAAAGAGAAATCCCAACTCCCGGACCTTCCCCACCCGCGTTCCCATGCTGTGCGGGGAATGCCACCGGCACGGCGAGAAGGGAGCGGTGCGTACGAAGGACAAGGAAGCCGTCGTCGAACACTACATCGAAAGCATTCACGGCAAGGGACTGCTACAAAGCGGATTGGTCGTCACGGCCCAATGCACCGACTGCCATACGGCACACGATACGCAACCGAGTTCGGATCCCCGCTCCAGCGTCCACGAGGCCAATGTCTCGAAAACCTGCGGCACATGTCATCACGGCATCGAGGAACAATTCGCGCAGAGTATTCACAGCCGCCTTGTCAACGACACCGACAAGGAACTCCCGACCTGCAA
>JAFGKR010000300.1 GCA_016928515.1 Bacteroidota bacterium
GCCTTCTCCAAGACCGGGTCGCGGCCGGCGATGATGTCCTTCGCTGTGGGAATGACGACGGAATCCGGTACGATGCCCACACGCTGCGTGCTGCCGCCGGCGGGCCATTCCACGCCAAGTGATGTGAAGCCGGCATCGATGTCGCGCGTGAGTTTCCAGTAAGAGACATTGCCGTCCGCGCCTGCCGTCTGGCTGCCGACGATGACGGCTCCCGGCATGGCCCGCAGTATCATGCAGGTCCACTCGGCATGGCTTTGTGTCTCTGCATTGCAGAGAATGATGACTTTCCCCTCGTATGCCATGGGATTGGCGTTCGTCCCGTACTCCTGTATCTGCCCGTAGAAGGTTCCGGGGTATGTCACATCCGGGAACACCCCCCAGGCGAACGGAAGCTTGTAGGGAAGCATCCATTCCGCAATCTCCCGTATGGTACTCCGCGGGTAATTCCGCACGTCGAATATGATGACCGGCAGTGTGCGAAGATCGCGGTACATTTCATAGACATCGTCAGACACGAGATTCCCCATGTTGACATACCCGACACCGCCGTCGAGAACTTTCCACGTCGCTCTGGCGAGCGAATCGCAGGGATAATAGCTGTTATGCCAGGAGGAATTCATCGCGTGCTTGTGCTTGTCCGAATAGGAGTACTCCCCGCGATCCCTGTTCCGGAGCGTTACGTCGATCGGTGTGTAATACTCTCCCCGCAACACCTGGCGGCAGAAATCCCTGCGAAAGACGGCGGGATTTCCGAAGGACATGACTGCACGCGCTTCCTCTTCGAGTTCCTCTATGCTTTTTCCGTCCACACCCAGCAGCAGATCACCGACCGCGATCTCAGGAATGTCGGACATGACGACGGTATACCCGTCGCTGGTCCAATCCAGCACGATTTTCAGTCCGTATATCCTGTAATTGTCCTTCGTCCAGCTGATCATGCCATTGACATGTGCATCGTTGAGTCCGCTGGCCATGTGCCGGTAGCTGTCGTAGAAATCCTGGGCATCCGCTGCTTCGGCTACATCCAGGATGTTGCGGTGCAGCGTGCTGTCCCACGGCGCGTCAAGAATGCCCGCGTTGGGATTGAACCACGCCAGGATGTTCCAGTACGTGAACATGCAGAGCAGCCTGCTGCTCTCATCGGGGAAGGTGTCCTGCAGTGTGATATCGAGGTTCGGACTGTCGCCCGGAAAAACAAGCCACCCTCCGGATCCGGTATTATCCTGCACATGACAGATGTCATGCGGACGGAAATTATCGAGCACGGCCTGCAGCGCATCCCGCACGTCGCCGCGGAGCACCGCATCCTGCAGCCAGCCGAAGTCGCGGTTCACGATCAGTTCATCGGGCACATACGGCAGCTCGCCTGTGCCCGGCGCCATTGGTCCCGCCGCCTGCAGCAGATTCAGCAGGACGTCATTGAACGCCTCGACGCTCTCCGCCGCCTTCACCGCGGGCAGCGTGTTGAGCAGCGCCTCGTCCCAGTCCACCTTGCAGGTGGAGACTTCGGAGTGATGATACTTCAGCAGTCCCCATGCCTTGCAGGTGTAGTACAGTCTGTCCTGATAGCTGACGGACTGTGCCTGCACGGATGCCGCCAGGAGGGATACGGCGATCAGCATCGCGGTCATGAGTGTCGACACGAGCTTCATGTTTCCTCCGTGATATGCAATTCCTGCAACCCGGTATCCTCCCGGATGTGACTCAGGGTACTCACGGTGTTGCGTTGTGATTTCATTCCTGTATTCATTTCTTCAGAACCGTCATCATCCTGCTGAGTACGACATCATCTGCTCGCATGCGGCAGAGATAGCTGCCCGGCGGGAGCGGTGTTCCATCGATCGTCGTCATATACGATCCCGCTGATCGCTCGCCATCGAGAACCGTCTGTACCGTCCTTCCGAGCAGGTCATGTACCGTGACCGTTACGCGGGTGGCCGCCGGGATGGAGAAGCGTAAGCTGCTCCTGGAGTTGAAGGGATTCGGGTAATTCTGATCGAGGGAATATCCGGACGGGGTGACGGGACGTTCAGTGGCGTTGACGCCTGCATTCCCGGTGGGATTGCGCATGTAGCGGATTTCTCTGTACTCGTCCGTCCAGAGCAGGTGCAGTGCATCTCCCGCAACTGCGAGGAAGGGATAGCGCGATCTCAGGGGTGACGAGACGACCTGTTCTTCAGGTCCCCACGATCCTCCCGCGTCATCGGAGCGGCAGTAGTAAATGTCCCCCGGATCATTCCTTGTGTCGACCCATGCGAGATGCAGCGTCTGTCCCGATACGGCGAGCGTCTGGAAAAAGCAGTCATACGGGGTGACCATGATGGGCTCCTCCTCTCCCCAGTGCGCGCCTCCGTCCGAGGAATAACAATAGTGGATGTCCGAGAATCCCGTACGGTAGTCGTACCAGACAACATGCACGTCATCTCCTGCCGCGACGACTGTCTGGCCATGCTTCCATCCTGGAGCATCGGTAAATCGGACCTCTTTTCCCCAGCTTTTTCCACCGTCCGTCGAGCGCCGGTAATAGATGTCGTTCCGGCCCCATGTCCATCCAATATACACAGCATGAACGAGTGACCCGTCTGCAGCGATGCTGATAAAATACGACCAGTCCAAACCGGAAATCTTGACGCCTTCCGTCCAGTGTTCTCCTGCATCGGTCGATCGGATGTATGTATTTTTGTTTTCATGTGGCACAAAATACACGACATGGACATTCGTACTATCACAGGCGATTGCCGGGAAAGAGCATTCCAGACTATCCGGGGTGATGCACCTGTCCTCTCCCCAGCTCTTCCCATTGTCCGTGGATACACGCAGATAAATCCGGGATTCCCCGCTGCGCTCGTCCGCCCACACCGCATAGACAGTGTTCTCCAGCACCGCGAGACTGCTTCCATACTGCGTTGGCCAGTTCGCGTTCGGTTCCCCAAGATGTACGGCATCCTCCCAGGTGTCACCCCCATCGGTGGACCGCCGGTAAGTCGGCCGCCATTTCCCGTTTTCCCTGTCCGCCCACATCGTGTGAACGAAATTCCCCTGCACAATGAGGTTTTCGTAATTTGGAATCGCTGTGTGGGCACTGTCCGCCGCGGTAAACAGGCAGCTTGGCTCCTGCCACTGCGCCGTCACATTGCCGGTTGCGAGCAGCAGTCCGACACAAACGATGAGAAACACTCTCCGACGAAATGTTCTTATCTCGATTGGTATCAAAATCTTCATGTAGTCCTCTTACTGATGCATGACGGTAATGAGACGAGTCATTGCTTCCTTCCCTGCCGTCATGCGGCAGAGATAGCTGCCCGGCGAGAGCTGCGTGCCGTCGATTCGCACGGTGTACGTGCCGGGGTTCCGCATGTCATCGAGCAGTGTGCGCAGTTCGCGTCCCAGCATGTCATGCAGCGTGATGCGGACGTGCTCTCTGACGGACAGGCTGTATTGCAGATTACTCCATGCCGTGAATGGATTCGGATAATTCTGATCGAGGGAATATCCGGTTGGGGCGACGAGACCTCCCGAGGCGGTGGCGCCCGCGTTCCCGGTGGGATTGCGCGTAGAGCGGATTTCCCTGTCATCGTCCGTCCAGAGCATGTGTAACACATCTCCCGAAACTGCGAGGAAGGGATAGCGCGATCTCAGCGGCGACGAGACGACGTGTTCTTCAAGCCCCCATGAGCACCCCGCGTCCTCTGAGCGGCAGTAGTAGATATCCCCGGGATCATTCCTGGTGTCGACCCATGCGAGATGCAGTGTCTGACCCGATACTGCAAGCGTCGGGAAATAGCAGTCATCTGGAGTGACCATGACGGGCTCCTCCATTCCCCAGTGGGCGCCTCCGTCCCAGGAATAACAGTAGTGGATGTCCCAGAATCCTGTCCGCCTGTCGTGCCAGGCAACATGCACGTCATCTCCTGACGCGGCAATTGTGCATCCGTTCTGTACCCCGGGATCCTCGGTGAGACGCACGGAATTCTCCCATGTGACTCCGCCATCCGTTGATCGACGGTAGAAGATCTCCAGATTGCCGAAGCTGTAATCGTACCAGCAGGTATGAATAACCGATCCGACTGCCGTGATGGCGGCAACCTCCAGAAAGAACGCATCCGCAATTGATACAGGTTCTGTCCAATGTGCACCTCCGTCCACAGAGCGAATGTATTTGATGTGTCGGGAAGAGGTCCGCCTATCCGAATAGACAACGTGTACGATCGAGTCTTCACAGACGATTGCCGGGACAGAGCATTCGAGACCCTCCGGCGTGATCCGGCTGTCCTCTTCCCAGCTTTCGCCATTGTCCGTGGAGATTCGCAAGTATACCTGCGATTCCCCGGTCCGCTCGTCAGACCATACCACATAGACAGTGCTCGCCTGCACTGCGAGACTGGAATGATATTGAGGACATCTCGTATTCGGTTCCGCAATATGCACGGCTTCCTCCCAGCTGTTCCCGCCATCGGTGGATCGTCGGTATGTCGGCCGCCATTTCCCGTTGTCCGTGTCCATCCAAATCGTATGAACAAGTTCACCCTGAGCAACAATATTTCTGCAGTGTGTATACCCTGTTTTGGCACTGTCCGCTGCGGTGAACAGAATGCTTTCTTCATTCCATTGACTGTGCAGGGGATATGCACCGAGGAAAAGGAACACATTGGTCAGCAGAAAACAGAAAGCGTACGGTCTCCTGGTCGTGTCTGACCTTCCGGTCATGGCGCACCTCCTGCGCTTCTCATTTCAATGATTGACTCATCAGAGATACATGCGATGTTCGATGGCGAAGCGGATGAGTCCGTAGCTGCCGTGCTCGCCGACTTTCGCGCAGATGTTGGCGCGATGCGTGTCGACGGTGCGGGGACTGACACAGAGTTCATCCGCAATTTCGCGGGTGGACTTGTTCTCGGCTATCAGGTGCAGGACGCGCCGTTCGCTGGGCGTGAGCGAATCGACGGCGAGGAGTTCTGCGCTGCGGGGATGCGCGTCTTTTCTTCCTTCCGCTGCCTCCGACAGTCCGAGATAGAAATCCCCTGCCGCGACCCGACGGATGCCGCGGAGGATGTCTCGCGGCGCGCTGTCTTTGAGCATGTAGCCCATGGCACCGTACTCCGCGGCACGGCGATAGACGACAGCGTCATCATGCAGCGTCAGGATGATGCAGCGCGTTTCACACTGCCGCGCACGGATTTCCCGCAGGAGGTCGAGTCCCGTCAGACCGGGCATTTCAATGTCGATGAGCGCGACGTCCGGCCGGGTTTCCTGGATTGCGGCGAGGGCCTGCACTCCGTCAGCCGCCTCACCGACGATGGAGAGATCCTTCTCGTGCTCGATCATCATGCGCAGTCCGCTGCGGACCACCGGGTGGTCGTCCGCGATGACAATGCGGATGCACGCATCGCTGCGCTCCTTCATCATGCCGCACTCTCCTGTTGATGATGTGTCACCGCGGTCAACGGGATCGACGCCTCGACCAGAGTGCCGCTTCCCACGCTGCTCTCGAAACGCAGCTCTCCGCCGAGCAGATGCATCCGTTCGGTCATGTCCTGCACTCCCAGTCCTTCCCCATTTGTAGACGACAACCAGGCGGGATCGAAACCCCTTCCGTCGTCATGGATGCGCAGACAGAGGCTGCCGTTGACACGTCGCAGGGTGACCTCCACCTCGTGCGCCTCCGCATGCCTGATCACGTTGTTGATTCCTTCCTGCACCACGCGGTAGAGATCGATTTCCCTTTCCGCGGGAATCAGGCCGTCAACCTCGTCGATCTCCGCATGCATCGTGAGCGCCGTGCTTTTGCCGACGGACGCCAGCATGTCTCGGAGCGTGTTGGTCAGTCCCACGCGTTCGAGCTGATAGGGACAGAGATCGCGGCACAGCCGGCGCACGTCTTCGACCGCCTCGACGGCGATATGCGTGATGTCTCCGAGATGCTGCCGGCGCTGCTCCGCATCTTCAAGCGCCATCAGGGCGCGGTGCTTGATGATGAGCAGATCCTGCCCGATGCCGTCATGCAAGGCACCGGCGATGCGCTTGCGCTCCTGTTCCTGGGAAGCGATGAGGCGTGCGGTGAAACGCCGCTGCATTTCATTTTCCCGCCGTGCGATTTCCGCCTGCTGTTTCGCGGCCATGGCTTCAGCCGCGCTCACGCGCAGCTCCGCCGCCTCCGTGCGCAGTTCCGCGGCGATGCGCCTGTTGCGCAGGGCGCGCAGGAACAGCAGTGTCAGCAGAAGGGTGACGCCGAGTCCGCCAAGAAGTGTGTTCCGATACAGTTCATTTCTCGCAATCGAGGCCTGCTGCAGCTGAAGCCAGCGCTGCTCCTTTGCGCTTTCCGCGCGACCGCGCGTGATGGCATCAGCACGCATGCTCAGCGTGTCCTCCGCACGTGCAAGCCGCAGTCGCTGGAGTGCGTCGTCCTGTGCGAGCAATGTCTTTTCCTGTTGCCGCCGGTGCAGCAGCATGCGCTGCTCCGTCAGCGCCTGCCCGCGCCGCAGCAGTTCGAGGGAATCGATACCGCGCTCCGCTTCATGCATGGCGATGGCCCGCTCCCTGCGGTCGGCCTCGTACGCAGCCGACAGTTCGTTGATCCGCTGCACGGTCTCCACGTTGTACACCGAATCAGCGAGGGCCATGTACCTGCGCTGGAATGTGATCGCCTCGGAAAATTTCTTCATCCGTGCGTAATGCCGCGCGAGTTCCTCGTAATGCGAGCGCAGGCGTCCCCTCTGTCCCAGGCGCTTCGCCAACTCGAGTGCTGCGTTGTAGTAATACATGGCGCTGTCGGCCTTCCCGAGACAGCTGTACAGCATTCCGAGATGACGCATGGTGCCATCCACACTGCTCAGATCCTTGATTTCCCGGTACAACGCGAGCGCCCGCAATTCGTAGTCGATGGCGGTGACCGTGTCTCCCATCTCCCGGTGAATTCTGCCGACGCTGTGATGGTTCGTTGCGATTTTCTTCAGGTCTCCCAGCGAGTCGGCGATCGCCCTGCTGCGTGCAAGATACCTGAACGCTTCGTCGTAGTGTCCGCCATTGGTGCAGATGGCCGCGAGTATGACC
>JAFGKR010000301.1 GCA_016928515.1 Bacteroidota bacterium
AGTCATCACCGAAAAACGACCCTCTTCGCCTCGTACCCCCTTTCATCTTTTCACCTTCTAACCCTTTCACCTTTTCACCCTTTCACCCTTTCACCTTTTCACCCTTTCACCTTTTCACCCTTTCACCCCTTCACCCCATCCTGTTTCACTATCACCTCATATCATTCCCCGTGATATAATCCCGCAGATAATGGATCGTCACGTCCTTCTCATCATGCTGTGACTTGACAAGGTCACCGATGGAGATCATCCCCGCAACATATCCTTCCTGAAGAATCGGCAGGTGCCGGATGCGACGGTCGGTCATGACTTGCATGACATCCTCCAGGTCATCGTCCAACTGACCAATAATGAGATCACTGGTCATGTAATCACTCACAGGGATTTCGCCCAGCCGCTCGGCATCGGTTGCACAGATGCGCAGAATGTCGCGTTCGGTGAGGATGCCGACAGGGCGAGCGTCGTCAATCACAAGAAGCGAGCCGATATTGTATTGGATGAGCATCTCTATGGCATCCTTGACTGATTTGTCAGGATGAATACTGAAAACGGTGGACCCCTTGGCCTTGACGATATCCTTGAGTTTCATCGAAGCTCTCCTCGATATTCTGCGTTGCGGGATTATATGCAAGCAGAATAGGAAATGCAGGCGGAAAACGCAAGCGGACACGCAGAGCCCGAATGCGCATACAAACGATGCGGGGCTCCGCAGTGAAGTCCCGCGGGGACCGGTACGCGGGAAAGACGGCCCGGGTCAGAGCAGGAAGGAAATCAGGATACCGGCCGCGACCGCCGAACCGATGACACCGCTGACATTGGGCCCCATCGCGTGCATCAGCAGGTAGTTATCCTTGTCGTACTGCAGGCCGATGTTGTGGCAGACACGCGCGGAGTCGGGTACGGCCGACACGCCCGCAGCGCCGATCAGCGGATTGATCTTGTTCCCGTCCTTGAGGAAAAGATTCATGACCTTGGCGAACAGCACCCCGCAGGCGGTAGCAACGGCGAAGGATCCGGCACCCAGTGCAAAAATCAGGACGGACTGCGGTGTCAGGAACGTGGTCGCCTGTGTGGAGGCACCGACCGTGACTCCAAGCAGGATAGTCACGATATCGATCAATGGATTCCGGGCGGTTTCCATCAGTCGCTTGGTCACACCGCTCTCCTTGAGTACGTTACCGAAAAACAGCATACCAAGTAGCGGAAGCGATCCGGGTGAGATGAAGCCGGTGACGATGAAGCCGACAATGGGAAAGATGACCTTCTCCTTCTGCGAGACGGCACGCGGCGGTTTCATACGGATACGCCGCTCCTTCTGCGTCGTCAGCAGCTTCATGATCGGAGGCTGAATGATGGGAACAAGTCCCATGTAGGAATATGCCGCGATGGCGATGGCACCGATCAGATGCGGTGCGAGCTTCGAAGCGATGAAGATGGCTGTCGGACCGTCCGCGCCGCCGATGATGCCGATGGCACCGGCTTCATCCGGACTAAAGCCCAGAGCGAGAGCACCAAGGAGCGTCAGGAAAATGCCCACCTGCGCGGCCGCCCCCAACAGTACGAGTTTCGGATTTGAGAGCATGGCCGAGAAATCCGTCATCGCGCCGATCCCGAGGAAGATCAGGGGGGGATAGATCCCCTTTACCACCCCATAGTACAGATAGTTCATCACGCTCCCATCCTCGTAGATGCCGATCTGCATGCCGACATCCTCGAGGAAAGGGATGTTTCCGATGATGATGCCGAAACCGATGGGAACGAGCAGCAACGGCTCGTAATCCTTCTTGATGGCGATGTAGATGAAGAACAGTCCGGCCGCGAGCATGATGAGATGCCCGACTGTCACATTCGCGAAGCCGCTGTAGGAAAGAAAATGCAAGAAGCCGTCCATCCCCCTATCCTCCTATCTCGAAGAGCGCATCACCTTCGAGGACGTTGTCGCCCTTCGCCACTTTCATGGCTGTCACCGTGCCGTCCATCGGCGAGGAGATGTTATTTTCCATTTTCATCGCCTCCATGATCATCACCACGTCGCCGGCCTTGACGGTGTCCCCTTCCTTGACACGCATCTCCAGAATGACACCCGGCAGTGGCGCCTTGACGATTCTGCCTTTGCTCGGATCCGGCCTGGCGGTTTTTGCGGGACGGTCGGTCTCGGTATGATAGACCGGCTTCCGTGAGAGCGTCGGCGTTTTGGACACCTTCCGTTCGGCCTCGTAGTGCACCTCGTACACCGTACCGTTGACCTCGACCGACGCGATGCCTTCATCAATTTTCTTGATCTCGACGGCATAGTCGTTGCCGTGTATTTTCATGGAGAATTTTCGATTGGATTCCATGGTCCTGCGTCCTCGGTCAGCGATTCGAAATGTGTTTGAGGGGAGATGGGGTCATCCCGTACAGTTTGGAACTCCACGGGGAGTAGGGCTTTGACACTTTCTTGATGGTAATGATGGTGCGCTCCTCATCATGCAGCTCGAAAAGATGATGCTGCAGCGCCGCGGCGATGGCGGCGACGACTTCGCCTGAGACACCGTTGTGTGTCGGCACAACAGCTTCGGCCTGTTTTTTCTTCACGGGAGAAGCAGCGTGTTTCAGAAGTCGAATGATGAAGGATATCAAAGCGAGGGAGGCGAAAACGATCAGGATCCCGACGATGGCGATCATGATGCCTTCACCCGCGACGATACTGTCGATGCCGGTACGGTCCCACACAGCGGTCGTATCGGTGATCCCAACTGCATCGGTCGTTGCCTGCACGGTATTCGCTGCAGCCTGCAGTGAATCGGCGACGATGTTCGGGTGCATGCGTACTCCTACAGCGGGATGTTACTGTGTTTTTTCATCGGCAGCGTGTCGCGCTTGGTGCTCAGACTCTGCAGAGCACGTATGACGCGGAAGCGGGTGTTGCGCGGCTCGATGACATCGTCGATATAACCGTATTTCGCGGCCACGTAGGGGGTCGCGAACTTCTGCCGGTATTCATTCTCCATCATGGAGATGAACTGTGCACGCGTCTCCGCATCCTTCTGCGACAGCTCACGGCCGTACAGTACTTCGATGGCACCACGAGGTCCCATCACGGCGATCTCCGCTGTCGGCCAGGCGTAGTTGATGTCACCCCGGAGATGCTTGGATCCCATCACGTCATATGCGCCGCCATAAGCCTTGCGGAGAACGATAGTGACCTTGGGAACGGTGGCCTCTCCGTAAGCGAAGAGCAATTTCGCGCCGTTGCTGATGATACCACCGTATTCCTGCGCCGTACCGGGGAGAAAGCCCGGGACATCAACGAATGTGACGACGGGAATGTTGAAGGCATCGCAGAAACGAATAAAACGTGCTGCCTTGCGGGAACTGTTGATATCGAGCACTCCGGCAAGGTAACTCGGCTGGTTCGCGACGATGCCCACCGACTGGCCGTTGAATCTCGCGAAGCCGACGACGATATTCGGCGCATAATTCCGGTGCACTTCCAGAAATTCGCCATGGTCCACCACAGCGTGTATGACATCCTTGACGTCATACGGCTTGTTGGGATTCTCGGGGATGATATAGTTGAGTGCATCCTCTAACCGCTCGATCGGATCGCTGCACTCCATACGCGGCGGTTCCTCCATGTTGTTCTGCGGTAGGAAGCTGATGAGCTTGCGAATCAGGGAAATCTGCTCTTCGTCGCTTTCGCAGGCAAAATGCGCCACTCCGGATTTTGCGGTGTGAATGCTTGATCCACCCAATTCCTCAGTCGTCACATCCTCATTCGTTACGGATTTCACGACTTTCGGCCCAGTGACAAACATGTAACTGGTCTCCTTGGTCATCAGGATAAAATCCGTAATGGCAGGAGAGTACACCGCCCCTCCGGCGCAAGGGCCAAATACCCCGGATATCTGTGGAATCACGCCGGATGAAAGGATATTCCGCTGGAAAATATCGGCGTAGCCACCGAGACTCTTCACGCCTTCCTGGATGCGTGCGCCGCCCGAGTCGTTCAGCCCGATCACCGGAGCACCGGCTTTCATCGCCATATCCATGATCTTGCAGATCTTCTTGGCGTACATTTCCGAGAGCGATCCGCCGAATACGGTGAAATCCTGTGAAAAGACGTACACCAGGCGCCCATCGATGGTTCCATAGCCCGTGACCACACCGTCCGAGAGGTAGGCCTGGTTCTCAAGCCCGAAATCGATACAGCGGTGGCTGACGAACATGTCGAATTCTTCAAAACTCCCCTCGTCGAGCAGGAGATCGAGACGTTCCCGCGCCGTCAGTTTGCCCTTTGCATGCTGCGACTCGATGCGTTTCTCGCCTCCGCCCATGCGGGCCTCCTCGCGCTTCTGCAGGAGTTCCTTGATTTTGTCTTCAATAGCCATGATTGCGCGTCCTTCAGACGATTTTGAATGTACTTTGCGGGCGGCATTTTCCTCCCGGTACAGCACGAAATGGTGTTTCAAAACTCCCAATAGTCAGAAATTTAGCGATTAGGCGGGTGATCTCCAAAATCATTCTTGCGGATTGTCTTCCGGGCAGATTGTCCGGAGCAGATAAAGGCGCAAGAAAAACTGTCGTTCCAGGACGCTGTTTTCCGTATATTACATAGATATAGAGGTTGTCACTTTCACTCCCGCGGGAGATATGAACCGTCAGCACCTGTCTGCCATCCTGAAAGTCACGATCACATTTCTGATCGTCGCGTTTTCCATATATTTCTCCGTCTGGAAAGTCGATTTTCGTGAACTGGGACGCAGTTTTCAGACGGCGAACTACTGGTATGCGGTACTGATCATTGTGCCCATTCTCCTTTCGCATTACGCACGTGCGATGCGCTGGAAAGTCATTCTCGAACGCATCCATCCTGAAGTCCGGATGCGAAATCTCTTCGGCGGAGTGATGATCGGGTATTTCATGAACAACCTCATTCCACGCAGTGGTGAATTCATCCGTCCGTGGTTCACGGCGCAATCCGAGAGTACAACAACATACAGCTCACTGCTCGGCAGCATCATCGTCGAACGCTTCATCGATACCGTTGCCCTGTTGCTCATTATCGCGGCGATCCTCCTGGTGGACGCCACGCTGTTCGATGGCTTCGAGGAGATCGGCGTGAATGCGGACGTCATCCGGCCGATCCTCTACATGGCGATTTTCCTGGGTATCGTATTCATTGTCATCGCGCCCAGCACGGCGGGGCTCTGGTTCGCAACGACGGGCACGGCGCCCCTCTCATGGATCGCCCGGCGCAGCGGGATCACAGCGCTGGGAACGCTGCGCGAAAAAATCCTCGACATGTTCCGCAAGCTGCAACTGGGTTTCGGCGCCATTCGGAGCATCCGGCAGGTATTGCTCGTTTTCGTATACACGCTGGGCATCTATTTCCTCTACCTGCTGCCGTTGTATATCATGTTCTTCGCCTTCGAGAGCGGCCACGGTCCTCAATCCACGATGTTCGCCGCACTGGAAATCTGGGCGGTCACCGCACTCGGGTATGCGATCGCACCGACGCCGGGTGCCTTCGGCGTCTTCCATGTCACCGCCCGCATCGCCCTGATGAAATTCGTCGCCTTCACCGAGGCGGATGCTGTCGCCTATGCCACACTCACGCATTTCGTCAACTACCTCGTTCCGATCGCGTTGGGGATTTATTACCTTGCGACGAGAGGACTCTCGTTCTCCTCACTGGTTCGGGCGCGCAACGCAACCTGATCCTTCCATCGCACCATGTTGAATCCTATGCAGTACCCACGACTTTTCGAGGAATTTCGCTTTCGCTCCGGCCTGTCTCTCCGGAACCGCATTGTCATGGCGCCGATGACCACCTGGTCGTCTCACGACGACGGGAAGATTCACCCTGACGAGCTTGCCTACCTGCGCCGCCGCGCAAGTGGCCCCGGAATGGTAATCACTGCCGCCGCATACGTTCATCCCCTCGGCCATGCATTTCCCGGACAGTGGTCGTGCCACGACGATGTGATGCTTCCCTCCCTGCGTTCCGCGGCGGAGGTGATTCACGAACAGGGTGCCAGAGCGGTACTGCAGATTCATCACGGAGGCCGGATGTGCCCGGAATCGCTGCTCGGCAACCGGCCGGTATCGGCAAGTGCGGAACCCGCCACCCGAGCCGGAGCGGATATCCCTCGTCCCATGACGACGGAAGAAATCACGCAAACCATCGCGGCTTTCGCCGCCGCCACACGGCGCGCCCTGGAAGCGGGGTACGACGGGGTTGAGATCCACGGTGCGAACACCTATCTGCTGCAGCAGTTTTTCTCCCCCCATTCCAACCGCCGCACCGACGAGTGGGGTGGTTCGCTCGAACACCGCATGCGCTTCCCCCTCGCGGTCATGGAGGCCGTTCTCGCTGCGGCAGAGAACGCCGATCGTCCATTCGCCGTGGGATACCGTATTTCTCCAGAGGAAATCGAGAATCCCGGTATTACCATCGAGGACACCCTGGAATTTGTGGAAGTACTCGCGCGATATCCTATCGATTGGCTGCACGTCTCCGTTCGCAGTTACTTCGCAGGGTCGCTGCGCGACGACAGCGACCCGGTGCCGCCGACCCGGCGCATCATCAAAACCCTCCACGGCCGTCTGCCCGTCATCGGTGTCGGTCTGGTTTATTCGCCCCAGGAAGCGACGGCAATACTCGACGACGGCTGCGCCGCCGTAGCGCTCGGACGCATCCTGCTCATGGAGCCCGAATGGGTGGAGAAGGTGCGTGATGGTTCGGCGGGAACCATTCATCACGCATTGCCTGCCACCGACGGGGACGCACAACTGACGATCCCGTCACCCATGTACCGCATGCTGCTCAACCGTTCCGGCTGGCTGCCGCTGGAGTGATGCCTTGAGACTTCTGCTACCGGCTCCTGAACATCCGTCAGCACCACCTCCCTCACAGAAACGGCACCGTAACCTTTTCACCCTTTAACCTTTTCACCTTTTCACCTTTCACGAAGCAATGAGAACCGTTCTCATCGTCACGTACTACTTCCCCCCCTCCGGCGGCCCGGGTGTACAGCGCGTACTGAAATTCTGCACCTACCTTCTTGAATGCGGCTGGCGCCCGATCATCCTGACGGTGAAGGACGGGGATTACCCTGCACGCGACGAATCCCTGCTGAACGAAATCCCGGAAGCGGCGATTATCTACCGCACGCCTATCCTCGAACCATACGGAATCTACCGGGCTTTCACAGGAAAAAAGAAAGGCACACCGGTGGATGTGAACACCATACCGAAACCCGGAGAGAAGCGTTCGATGCAGGAGCGGCTGGCAGAGTTCGTCCGGGCGACGTTTTTCATCCCCGATGCGCGTATGGGGTGGATAACAACCGCCGTCAAGGAAGGGATAGACATCATCGAACGGCACGACATCCGGGCGATCTATTCCTCTTCCCCGCCCTATACCTGCTCCGTGATCGCGCGCAATCTCAAGCGAAAAACCGGTCTTCCCTGGGTCGCGGGATTCCGGGATCCGTGGAGGGGATTTCTCTCCACACCGAAACGCTGGTGGCTGCCCGACTGGATCGACCGTCGTCTCGAGCACTCCGTTTTCCGGGAATGCGACCGCATGGAGGTAGCCTGGGAAGGTATCGCAAAGGATTTCCACCACAAGTACCCGCACATCGGTATGCAGAAAGTGCATCACCTGCCGAATGGCTTCGACAGCGCGGACTTCCCCACGGTCGAAGTCATCGAGAAGCAGATGTTCACGGTCACATATACCGGCTCGATGTACGGGAAGCGCAATCCGGAAAAATTCTTCGAAGCAGTCACACGGTTGGTCGAAGCCGGCATGTTGAATCCTGACCGCATTCAGCTGCAGTTCATTGGCCGCTTTGGAACCGAAGTACGCGCCATGTTTGATCACCCTGTGCTGCGCAGTCGTATTGTTGTGCACGACTACATGCCGCATGCTGCGAGTGTCCGTCATCTCTTTCAGAGCGATGCGCTCTTGATGGTGGTCGACGACTTCACGGGAAACGAGGAGATCGTGCCGGGGAAGGTCTACGAATACATGGGATCGGGAAAGCCCATCATCACTCTCGCCCCCGAGGGCGCGGTGACGAAAGTCATCGAAGAAACCCGTTCCGGACGCTGCGCAAGGTCGCAGGACGTCGATGGCATCGCCGCCATTTTCCTGGACTACTATCATCAGTGGGAACACGGCACGCTCGGTACAGATCAGTTACGCGAAAAAGTGGACCAGTACGAGCGCCGCGCAATTACCCGGCGGCTGGCCGCCCTGCTCGATGAGGTGACAGCCGTTCCATCGTCCTCTGACGTATCCGGCGTGCGCTAACGCACCACTCCCCCCACTTCCACGTCCCAAAAATCATCAGGGCCATGTCTCAACGCCTCGAACCAAAACTTTTCACGGTCCTCCGTGAAGGGTATGGAAAAGCCACATTCGTCTCCGATCTCACATCCGGCGTGATTGTCGCCATTGTCGCTCTGCCCCTCGCGATCGCATTCGCCATCGCATCCGGTGTCAAACCCGAGCAGGGTCTGTATACCGCGATCATTGCAGGTGTAGCCATTGCACTGTTTGGTGGGAGCCGCACACAGATCAGCGGTCCCACCGGAGCATTCATTGTCGTCATCTACGCTGTCGTGCAGAAATATGGATACGAGGGACTCGCGGTCGCGACGCTTCTTGCCGGCGGGATGCTCATTATCATGGGGCTTCTGCGCATGGGCACTCTGCTCAAGTTCATCCCATATCCTCTGACGGTGGGGTTCACGAGCGGTATCGCCCTCATCATCTTTTCCTCGCAGTTCAAGGATTTACTCGGACTGGACACCGGAGCGGTTCCGGCGGAATTCACCGCGAAATGGGTGCTGTTTGCGGGGAGTATGGGAAGCGTCAACCTGTCGGCCGTGGCCGTGTCTGCCGCCTCCATCCTGATCATCGTCTTCTGGCCTCATGTGACACGACGCATTCCCGGATCGCTTGTCGCGATTATCGTTTCCACCGTCGCCGTACAGCTGCTTTCACTCCCCGTCGATACGATCGGCAGCCGATTCGGACAGGTCCCGTCTACCCTCCCGGCGCCGCATATCCCGAACGTATCATGGAGCCTGGTGCGGGAGTTGTTCTCCCCCGCTCTGACGATTGCATTGCTCGGCGCCATCGAGTCCCTGCTCTCAGCAGTAGTGGCGGACGGAATGATGGGGACACGGCACCGGTCGAACATGGAACTGATCGGTCAGGGAATCGGCAATATGCTTTCGCCGCTTTTCGGAGGGATTCCAGCGACCGGCGCAATAGCGCGCACGGCAACCAATATCCGCAATGGAGGAAAGACACCCGTCTCCGCCCTCGTGCACTCTCTTGTGCTCCTCCTGATCATGCTGTTTTTCGGTCGCTGGGCGGCGCTGATCCCGATGCCATCCCTCGCAGCAATCCTCGTCGTTGTCGCGTACAACATGAGTGAATGGCGCACCTTCCGCAAGCTGCTCCGATATCCGAAAAGCGATGTCATCGTGCTGGTGGCGACCTTTCTCCTGACCGTCCTTATCGATCTGACCGTCGCGATCGAGGCAGGCATTGTGCTTTCGGCCCTGTTGCTGATGAAACGCATGTCCGACACGACCGAAATGCAGATCATTACCCGTGGTCTTGCGGAAGGAGAAAAAGAAGAGGAAGGCAGCGACGACTACGACATCGCTTCGCGCGACGTCCCCGAGGATGTCACCGTATTCGAGGTACAGGGGTCATTGTTTTTCGGTGCTGTCGAGCAGTTCAAGGAAACGCTCACCGATATTCGATCCCGGCCACGCGTGTTCATCCTTCGTATGCGGCACGTGCGTGCAATCGATGCAACCGGCTTGCAAGCCATCGAGGATCTTGTGACCCGCCTCCGGAAGGAAAACGTCGAATTCCTGCTCTCAGGCGCTCACGCGCAGCCCATGGTTGCCATGGAATCATCCGGTCTGCTTGATCTCATCGGGGAGGCCAATCTCTGCGGCAACATCGATGAGGCATTGAAGAGAGCCCGTACACCTATAGAAGCAGCCCCATCCCGATAAGCACCGCCAGCGTTCCAATGGAATAGTCGACCGTGGCGGATGGGCCTTCGTATGTATACGCCTGATGGCGATAATTCAGTTCGACACGAAACAATCCACGACTGCCCGCGCGAATCTTCATCCCTGCGCCTCCCTGGAGTATCGTCACATCATATTCGCTCATGCGTCCGCTGAGCGCGAGATGGTCTGGAGACGTGAGACCGTTCGACACCCCGACACCCGCACGGCCATACAGCGCGATGAAACTCCGCGGAAGCAGATGGGTGTACGACAGGTTCACAATGCCTGTGTGCAGGGGACGGATGCCGTCCTCCGCGCGAATCCCCAGTTCCAGTTCGGCGGAAATCCGCCGCGCGAAGTAGTATCCATAGTTGATGGAAAGATAGGCGAACTTGTCCGTCCGGTCCGAGCTGCCCGTACTCTCCCCGACCGTCACTTCCTCAGTCGTGGTCGCCGTCCCGGCCGTGATCATGGTCATGAGTTCGGAATCTCCTCCGCGGAATTGTGCCTGAGCGGAGATTGCAGTCAAAAGAACGACAACGGTGAGCAGAATCGTTTTCATTGTACCCTCCGAATGAGGTAAGATAGATTGGAGCCTTCCTCGGCGATACGGTCGAATGCGATCAGCGCGTCGGGAAGCAGGTTCTCCGTGCATGTTCGATTACCCAACAATAACGGAAAATCCGGAAAGTGTCAAGAAACAGGCGGACCACATGGCCCGCCTGTGAAGTAACGTTCGATCTGTGGGAGGGAAATGCCCCTATTGTACATCCGGGAAAAGCTTCACCAGCACGGAGCGGTCGGGTTTCGGTGTTGCATAACTCACGATGATCAGTATCCCGATTGAACCAATAAGCGCGGGATAGATGCTGGGAATGCCCCAGGCATCCTCGCCGATCATGACATGTGGAGCCACGTACGGAATGACGAAATCGAATACCAGAGCGAGAAGCGCTCCCGTAATGATGCTCGCGCCCCCCCCCTGTTTCGTTGCCCGTTTCCAGGACAACGCGGCAAACAACGCCGGAGTAATGGCCACTCCGTACATGGTGTATGCGAAATACGCATATTTCAGCACCGAAATCTCCCAGTTGAGCACCGTGGGAATGAAGATGAGCAGAAATGCGACAAGCCCGAGAACCACAATGAAAATCTTCTGCAGAGCCACCATGGTCGTCTGCGAGGCATCCTTGTTGATGAAGGTCTGATAAATATCACGCATGATATTCGTCGACGGACTGAGCAGATAGTTCATACCCGTCGAAATCACGACGACCACCGCGGCGGCAAGCAGCAGGAGCCCGACTGGTGCCGGAACCATGTCACGCGCGGCGTACAGCACGACGGCGGCGGGATCGATGGTACCGTCAGTCCAGTAATAACTCGCGGCGTAGATCGCGATGACGATCACGACGGTTTCCACAACCACGGTACCGATGATCCAGAGGATGACGGCCTTTTTCGCATCCGCAGCGGTGCGGGCGCTGTAGAATTTCTGGTACATGCTCTGCACGCCAAGGAGCAGGAACATCGTTGCAAGGAAGTAGCTGAACGCTTTGAGGAAGGGGTATTCCCCGAAATCCGGAGATACGAGCAGCATATGGGATGCGGGAAGCAGCTCTGCCGGTGCGCCGAAACCGCCGGCAGTCACCACGACGAAAGGAACCGACACGATGCATGCGAGGACGATAATGATGCCGTTTGGAAGATCCGTATGCGCGACCGCAATCATGCCGCCTATGGCGGTGAAGAGAATGACGAAACCCGCCGCGATCGCCTGGCCCACCTCCACACTCACCGCGCCTTCCGTTACCACGCTCAGAATATAGCCGCCTGCACGGAACTGATAGGATACAATTGTGGTGAATGCGATGATCAGGGCGATCGCCCCGAACAGCCGGGCGAACTTCCCGTAGCGCTCCTCGAGAATGTCGCCAATGGTGTACTGTCCGAATGTGCGAATTTTCCCGGCGAGGAAATAGATGATCGCGATGCCGACCCACGCTCCCGCGGGCATCCACATCGAACTCCACCCAGCGCGGTAGGCGTACTCCGCCCCGGCGATGAACGTCCCGGATCCGATCCACGTACAGACCAGGGTGAACACCATCTTGGTGACACCGAGACTGCGTCCGGCGACCATCATGTCGTCCTGTGTCTTGACCTTGCGCGCCTGAATGAAATTGTACACCGTCAGCGCGATGAGGTAGGCGAGAATAATAAGGATGTAAGTTATCATGAACACACCAGATTATGAGTGTGAAATTGGCGATCGATAAGCTCGCGTCACGCTGAGCGTGCGAACCGTTCAGCCCGGATCATACCGAACAGCCTCAAACCGGGGAGGCATGACGCGGCAGCTTTCGAATCCGGTCACCCATTCTTCTCCTGTGCCGGATCCGGGTGACGGAAGGGCATGGGCCTTCTCAGATCAAAGAGAGGATGGGAACCACGTTCTGCTGTATCGCACCGGTGACTTCCACCTTGCCTTCATCAGTGACGAACACGTCTATCTCCGTGCGGAAGCCCAGTTTTTCATGCTCCATGTAAATACCAGGTTCGATACTGAAGCAGGTACCGGAAAGGATGAGGCGTTCGTCTTTTGTTTCGAGATTGTCGATGTGTCCGCCGTTGCCGTGCACCTCGAGACCGATGTTGTGTCCCGTCCGATGCACAAAGTACTCGCCGTAGCCGGCATCCTCGATCACCTTGCGCACCGCATCGTCGACCTCCCACCCGGCCACCGGAGCACCGACGGCAAAACGGTCGCGTACCATTTTCAATCCGGTGTCCCGTGCGTCACGAGCGACATCGAAGATATCCTCGATGCGTGCGGGGACCTCCGTACCGATGTATCCCATCCAGGTAATGTCGTAATATATGCCACCAGGCTCATCCTTTTTCGCCCATAAATCGAGCAGCAGGAGGTCGCCTTCCTTCATGGCGAAGCTGTTCTCCTCAGTCGGTTCGAAATGCGGATCGGCAGCGTGTTCGTTGATGGCGACGATCGGTCCGTCCTCCCAGGTCATCCCGTTCCGTCGCATGAGGTCGTGCATGAAATGCTGAATTTCCACCTCTCGCGGATGCTCCCCGGCCTTGATCGCACGAGCCACCTCGCGGAAGGTTTCGTCCTTCACCATCTGCATCACCTCGCCGGCCTGCGTGTGACTCTCGAAATCCTCCATGGAAAGATGCGCTTCGAAGCGTCCCACGAGGTCACCGCTCGACACCACATCGATGCCGAAGCCGCGGATCAGCTCGATCGTACCCGCATCCACGATTGATACATAGGGAATGTTGTTGTTGGGGGAATACTGCATGGCAATGGTTTGTGCGCTGCCGAGCATGGCTTTGAGCGACTCCTGCAACTGCGTCCAGGGGAGGTACACATGCTTCACGCCCGGCAGATGATCGCAGCGCCATGGCTCGATACGGTGCACGAGCTTCTGCGGCTCGCCTTCCGCGGGGATGAAGTAGAACCATCGGCGCGAAGCGAAACGGCTTGTGTCCATCTTCAGGATGCGTGCGGCGATGGCGTCACGGTTGTGGAAATCATAGAAAAGCCAGCCGTCAATGCCGGCGTCGCGAAGGGCAGACTGAATTGCGTGGAGATCCATATGCGTACGTTCCTCTTGATGCAACATGAGCGTATTGGGTCAAGATAGTGAAATCAGGAGAGCGGTGCACTCCCCGTCATCAGGGAAAGCCTGAATTTCAGATTGCAGATGACAAATTCCAGATCCTCTCATATGGGATACAGCAAACAGCCGGATCTGCAATGTGAAATCTGCAATCGGATCTTTGTGTCTAGCACTTCAAAAGGAGGCGTAAATCAGCACATGCTACACTGATGGAGCATAGAATTCATACGCCCCCGGCAGACAGGACGCGATGATGCGCCGGGCGCGCTCGCTGACGATCTCACCGTCGACGTGCACGGGCAGTGGATAATCCAGCGCGACATCGATATGTGCCCCCTGCACATAGGTGACCTCCGGTGCCCGGATATGTGATCCGTTCAGTGCGCGCGGCAGGACCTGAAGCACGCGGGCGACGCTGACGTCACGAACGTGACAGAGATCCAGTAGTCCGTCGTCGACCAACGCCTTCGGGGTCAGACGGAAACCACCGCCGCTTGTCGTGCCGTTGCCGATGCAGGCAAGGAAAAGACTGACGGACATTTCCCGGTTCTGCATGATCGTCGTCGATGGTACGGATGAATACTGCCGGAGCACACGGAACACTGCCAGCAGATACGGCAGAATCCCCGTTCCGAAGCGCCGCTGCGAAACATCGAGTGCCACCGCTGCGTCGAAGCCGATCCCGAGCGCGTTGACATAGCGACGGACGATGACATTTTCGTCCTCATCCAGCACGTCCGCCGTCGCCGCGTCAACCTTCCGGCGCGAATCCCGCAGCAGCGCGTTGAGCGTGTCACGCATGCTGTGTATGCGCAGAGCACGGGCAAAATCGTTCCCCGTCCCGAACGGAAGAATACCGATGGGATGCGTTCCCGGTGGCAATCCGTTGATGACTTCGTTGAGTGTACCGTCTCCCCCGGCGACACACAGCGGCGCGCCGTCCGCCGGCAACGCCCGCGCGATGGTGGCAGCATGCATGGGACGCGCGGTGACGTATTCCTGCACGGTGTAACCATCCTCATGCAGTGCACGGAGGATGCGCCGGAGCTGTCGTCCTGCCCCGCCCCTGCCTGCTGCGGGATTGAGGATCAGGTGGACCGTGCGTGAGTGTTCGGACATGCTTTCAAAATAGAAAGAATGTCGAATTCCCGCTACAGCTGGACCATCATGTTGAGACCCACGACGAGATCGATGACTTCCTTGAGATCCTTGTCCATCGGAATACGCAGGATGATGCCGGGCCACAGCCGCGAACCGGCATCGAAATTGACGCTGACTCCCAGCTGATGGTGAGAATTGTCCCCGAAATCACCCCTGTCCGCGCTCGCGTTATACCATCCCGAGAATCCGAGCTGTGCAAGAACTTTCTCGTCTTCGTACGTGCCGATGAGTCCGTATTTCAATGCGACGCCCATATCGTCGCCGCCGCGTTTCTCCGTATAGATCAGCACGGACGGACCGAAATGGGCGCGCAGTCCGAGTTTCGATGCCGGGAAGGTCGTCCTGAGGCGAACCATGCCTGCGACGGGCACGGATTTGAGCGCGAACGCCTCGGGACGATCGAAATCCGAGATGACCCCGTAGGTCGCCGCGCGGCTTTTGTCATCATCCGCGAGCGGGAGCCGAACGCCGAAATCTCCGGAGATCAGTGCGTCTTTTGGTCCGAAGACGAGTCCCACATAAGGATTCCCGAAAAGGAACTCGCTGCGCGACTCGGTATCGTAGTTGGACATCGGCAGCTCGAGATGCACCATCACGGCGTCCGATGTCCGCTGACGGTAGCTGAAAAATACCGAGGACATGAAAAAACCTACGTGGTCGCTCTGATCGAGAAACGGTTTCTGCCATTCCATGATCAGGCCGTTCATTTCCTGTGCGCCGATCCAGATCGGCTGGGCCTCGAGCCGTCCTGTATGTAGAAGCGGCAGCAACAGCAGCATAAGAATGAAGCGTTTCATGGATTCCTCCGTGTTCGTTGAAACCTCGTCATGACGTTCCGCAGCAATACGATATCAGCAGTTTGCGATGGGAATAATGGATTGCGTGCACAATACGGATAAATGGTCTCAGGTGCAATCGTGGAGGCGAAGATACCGGGAAGATCGATACACCCGCCATCCCGAT
>JAFGKR010000302.1 GCA_016928515.1 Bacteroidota bacterium
CGAACGCTCGAACGCTCGAACGCTCGAACGCTCGAACGCTCGAACGCTCGAACGCTCGAACGCTCGAACGCTCGAACGCTCGAACGCCGAAGGCCTTTGTCATCCGTTAGGACGCCGGTGCGGATTATCCGTGTATTTTCGCGCATCCTAACGCTCTTCGCCCTGATACTGATGACATCCCCGCCACCATATGCCTCAGCGCAAACGGAATGGATGAATAATTACGGTCCGATCGCCGGGAGAGATCAGACCAATCCGGCAATCGCGCGTCCGTCACAGACCTCGTACACGATCGTCGTGTGGGAAGATCAGCGCGATGCGTCGACCTGGCATACGGACATCTACGCGCAGAAGTACGACAACACGAACGGCCTTCCGCAGTGGATGCCGGTGGACGGCGTGCCCGTCTGCACCGCAGGCGGCGATCAAAAGAATCCGCGCGCGGCCTACGACTCGCTCGGCAACGTGATCGTGGTGTGGGAGGATTATCGCGGCGACAGTACAGAGGCCTCGATCTACGCGAACTGTATGTCAGTCGGCGACGGGAGCATCAGCGGGAACTGGGCGCTGAACGGCCGTGCGGTCTGCGACACGGGCGCGCATGCGGAGCGTCCGCGCATTGTCGGCACGGGAGACGGGGCGTATATCGCGTGGGTGGACTGGCGGAATACGCTCTCGCAGCATCCGGACAGTCTCAACCGCGACATCTATCTGCAATACGTCATGAGCGCCAACGGCGGCTGGCCGCAGGGAGGGACCTTCACCTGGGCGTCCTGCGGCAACCTGGTCGTCGATGTCGATTCCAGTCACTACGACGACACGAACGTCGAACTCGACCGGAATTGGGTGTACCGGGAATGCGGGGATTCGCGCTACCGCGACGGTGTGCACCTGGTGTTCCAGAGCCTGCGCGAGCTGAGCACCACGACGTCGGAGCCGATATACATGGTCATCGCGACGCAGTTCGACGGGAACGGCGAGCGCCGGGGCGGCGATGAACTGCGCTGCGCGGATTCGCGGGAGCAGCAGTTGTATCCGCAGGTGCGGTCGATGGGCCGATACGCGCTGAGCGGCGACGAACACGTCTGGGTTGTATGGATGGATTTCCGCAACGATCCCACAGGACCGACCAGCGATATCTACGCGCAGCAACTCGAACGGTATCAGCAGCAGGTGACCAGCGGTTCGTCGTCGGGAATCATCGTCTGCGACCATTCGGGCACGCAGCGCTATCCGGAACTCTCGCTGTTCGAATGGGGTCCAACCTACAATGCCCGTGTGATCTGCGTGTGGGAGGATGTGCGCAACGGCGGCAGCACGGGCGTGGACGTGTACGCGGGTGTGCTCGATGGAGAGAATGCCGCGCTGATCAGTCCGGGCGCGACTGATGGCGTCGCGGTGTGCACGAACGCGGGCGATCAGACGCAGGTGCGCGTGGACAATCAGTATCTCGATGCGGAGGCGTACATCGTCTGGCGTCACGGCGGCGTGGACGGCGAAGCCAACGGCGAGTCGGATATCTGGTACCAGAGCATGGACCTGCTGTCGCTGGATTTCTCGCAGCCGGCTGGAGCCGGTCGGGCGGTGACGCGCGCAAAAGCGGAGCAGACGACGCCCCAGGTGGGCGGCGCGGTGTTCGTCTGGGCGGACGGGCGCCGCGAGGAGATTCCGAACGACCCGCGCAACGACTGGAACATCTATCTCGATACGCCGGGGTACTGCGTGGGCGAAACGGAGATGAACTGGCGCGACATGTGGGCGGACGTGACCGTGGAACGCGGTGCCGAGCACATGCGCATCGCGGTGAACGAAGGGGGAAACACGTTCGTGGTCTGGCAGGAGCGGGGCCTGGAGGGCGGTCATCAGAACGTGTACATTCAGAAGCTGGATTCGACGGGCGTTCCGCGCTGGGAGAACAGCGGGATTCGACTGAACACGAGTGTGTTCGCCTCGGAGCCCGAGGTCACGATCAGCGACAGCATCGGCGGCGCGCAGGTGGCATGGCAACAGACGACCGGAGGGACGGATTCGGTGTATTATGCGAAGATCAGCCCGCTCGGCGAGGTGAACTCCCGCGAGGTGTGCGAGGATTGCAGAAAGCCCGTCATCGCCTATGCGGATTCCACGATGAAGAGCGGTGGTATTGCGGAATATCCCGCATATATTGGAGTAATCCCTGATGCAGATAAGGTGAGGGTTTACTGCTGGGATCCTGGAAGCACCAGTTGGGATTTCCATCCAGCCGAGAAGCAGATCGCCTACGAGGATATCATACTCGACGCCACGACTACGGGAGATTTCTTCCTCGCCGGCTGGGAGGATCCCCAATCGCCGGGTCAGTTGCAGGTTGTGTGGGGTACTACTGGTTCACCACTCATTTTGGATGACGCACTCATCGACTACGATTTCTTCGGCGGTTGCGATATCTCCGCGGATCGTACCGGCCAGACGGTCGGCGGCCATGCCGGTGGATTTATCGTCTACTCCGCACAACTCACGGCACCTGATCCGGTGGAACTTTATGCGCACGTCATCGAAAGCGATGCTGCGGCGCTTCCCGTTGCGCTGCAGCTTACAAACACCTTGCCCTGGGACGGGGGGCCAACCCACCCTGCGATGTGTCAGGACTCATCGGTCAACGCAAGCGGATACAGCGGGATGCTTGTGGCCTGGGATCTGCAATACCGGGATCCGTTCGGGCAACAACGACATCAGGTAACAACGAACAAGCTTGAGTATGTGAGCGTCAGCGGGGTTCATCTGATCCGATGGAGCCATCCCGTCGACATCACCGTGTCCGAATCCATGCCGCATCGGATGCAACCGGATATTGCTCGCCTTCCGAATCCGACACCGGAGTTCGATACTCTCGGTATCGTTGTTTGGGAAGGGATCACGGAGGAGTGTAGTCCATCGCGCCCGAGGGAAATCGTCGCCCAATGGGTGAAGTACGATAGCGCGGCTGTAGATCGAGGGGCGCAATGGGGAGCCGAAAAAACCGTCGGTCCCGGTCCGGGCAATTACATGCAGACACATCCGATTGTAAAGCACTCCGAGGGAAACATCGTCAATGTGTTCTGGTGTGACGACCGCAGTGGAATGGATATGGCCATCGGGACGCGTTTCCGTGTGGAGGAATCGGACAGAATCTGGTTGAAACCTCGTACGAAACTTCCTTCGCAGACAGCTCAGACGATACGCCTGGGCGCGAGTTACCCGAATCCGCTGTCGCTGCAGCGGACGACGGTTTCGAACATCGACGTGGAACTCGCCTCCGCAAATACGGTTTCACTGCGTCTGTACGACAACCTGGGCCGTCAGGTGGGGGTGGTGTATGAAGGTCCGCTGCCGGAAGGCCGGCATGTCTTGCGCTACGATGCATCGCGGCTCTCCGCGGGATTGTATCATTACCTGCTTCGCAGCGCCGATGCGGTCGTGACGCGCGGTCTGGTGATCGTGCGATAGACGGAACGCGTTTCTCGTCGATGACCGGTATGCGGCGAGAGAATGCCGCCGGCGGGAGTGATTCCGTCGGCGGCGCTCCCCGCCGCCTGAGAGTCCGGTCGGTTCAATCCTGGTCCCGGTCGAACGAACAGAGGAAACACCATGCATACATGTATCCTGCATTTCATGGCGTGTCTGACGGCGCTCACGCTGCTGCCTGCGGATCTGCCTGGGTCCGGCACGCCGGATTCGGTGCTTGGGTCCGGCACGCCGGATTCGGTGCTCGTGTACCGGCGTCCGGTGTACTTCACGGCGAATGCCGGCCAATGGGAAGCGGAGATCCGGTATGCCGCGCTGGGGACGATGTCGTCGGCATGGTTCCGCGACGACGGCATCGTGCTCGTGCGTCCCGCGACGATGCAGTCCTTGCCCGGCGAGAAGCCGTTGCCGCCCGGAAAGCCGCGCGCGAGGGAAGCGGTGACGGTCGGCTTCCGTGACGCATCACCACGGATGCGCGTGGTCGCACGGGACACCTCCCGGACGGTGTCGCATTTCTATCTCGGTCCCGATTCAACGTTCTGGCATGAATCGGTATCGAATCACCGTGTGCTGCGGTATGAGAACGTCTGGGACGGTGTGGACATCGAATACAGGGAGGGGGAAGGCGGTGCGCTGCGTCAAACGATACGCATCGCCCCGGGTGCCGGGATCCCGGAAGGCGCTTTCCGAATCAGTGGCGCCGGAGCGGAGGAGGTGCGTGACATGTTTGCCGATCTCCTCGGGCCGTACGGAATGATGCATGCCGCGGAGCGATCGCCTGGGAATACGGCACGGGTACCCGCTTCGGTGCAACGTGAACCGGCGCAAAGCGCATCGGTTACGGGCGGTTTCCGGTACAAGGACACATTGGCGCTGACGGTGGAGTTCAACACGGTACTGAATTTCGATAGAGCGTATACACGGCATCACGTCGTTTCGGGGAACGGGGAAGTGACCGTTCACGGACTGACAAACAATACTGATCTACCGAACCTCCGTAACGCGGTGCAGGATAGATTCGACAGTGACATAGGAAGTTACGCGGCATTCGTGGTCGGTTTCGACAGTACGGGACAGGATCTGCGCTACTGTACCTATCTGTACGGCGGAAGGTGGTCGGACATTGGGCTGGAGACTCTGGGCATGATCGGTAATTTTGAGCGCAGCATGGTTGCCGACGTGAACGGTGATGTTTACGGTATCATGATAACCGGACCAGACGCACCTCTCCTGCCGAATTCCTTTCAGGAATTTCCTGAGCTGACTGAAAGAGTGGGCGCCATGCTGGCAACCGGGTACGTCTACCGCCTCGGCAGCGGAGGGAGGTTGAAGGGAGCGACATATATCGGTGGTCCGGGGAGGCTGTTCGCCGTCGACCTGGCGGTGTCGGATTCCGGTGTGTACATGGTGGCGGGGAATTTATTTGATTCCGTCGGTACGACACCGGGGACGCTCATGCGCTCGAAACCCGATTCCTCCTGCGCCTCGGTCGTCCTTCTGCGGTTGACGCATGACCTCGATTCCCTGATCTTCATGACATACCTCTGCGTGCACAGTCGCGCGTGCGGTCGGTTACACGAAGCGTTGCGGGGTTTGAAGCTGCCTGGAGACTTCGCGGTCGACAGTGAGGGAAACATCGTTCTGTCCTATTCGGTGGACCGTGAGGATGTGGATGAGCTGATCCTTCCCGGCGCGGATCCGGCGTATTACGACGGGTACTGGGTCGCCCGCGTCTCGAGCGACGGCCGAAAACTGCTGACATCCCGGTTCATCACAAATGCCGATATCCCCGGAGAATTCCGCGGGAGCTATTCCGGAGTTAACCATCTTTTCGCACGCAGTGACGGCGGGGTCGACCTGTTCGGATGCTCCAGGAACACCGGGACTCCCGTGTCTCTTCCCTCCGGCTGGAGTACGCAGAAGGTCTTCGATATGCACTCTTCTGATTCACCCGCGCGAGAACCTTCGCCCCACTGGGGAATGACGCTTTCGGAGACCGGCGAACTCGTCTCGGGCAGATACTACGGACTGAGCGGACGCGGTGTCGGCGGTGTGGCTCATTTCATAACGCCGGACCATACCTGCGGGGGATACTACCATTTTGATACGAATTACCGGCACTACGACACGCTATTCACGGTCGACCCGGTTTCCACAGCCCGGGACGGCAGGTGGGAACGATTCATCGTCAATCTCGACGAAAATCTGAACGTGCGGTATGCCACCGAATGGAATGCCGCGTATATGACGAGCAGAATTATTACACCTGTTCAGGTCGACCATCACGGGTATTGCTACATCGCACCACGCTACGATCCCAAGATGGATGCTTGCCACTTTTTTCGCTCCTGGCGTACACCGCCGACACCTGATTTCGATACCTACCTCGCCCGCTTCCGCATCTACACCCCGTGCTGGCAGGTGGGCTGCGCGATCTCCACGATCGACACGATCGGCATCGAACGCCGGCGGGGTTACGCCAGTCCGGAGGAATTCACGGTGAACTACGCCGTGACCAACCACTCGCCGGAAAAGGGTGCACGCATCGTGCACGCGCAGATCGAACTACCGGCGGGACTCGAACTCGTATCCGGCTCTCCGCAGCAGCCGATGACACCGGCGGATCTCTCCTCCGGCATGACGGCCGCCTGCTCGTGGCGCGTGCGCGTGCGCGACCTCTCCGTGCTGATCGAATCGGGCAGCACGGATACGGCACTGATCCGCTGCCGGGTGTTCTATGTCGACCCGGTGTCGGGACAGACCTACCCGATGGGTGGGGAGCTGTGCGAACACGACATCATGGTGGTGGTCTACGACGAACCCGATCCGGAACTGGTCTGCACGGTCGAGGGTCCGCCGGAGGTGTACTGGCGCGGCGACGGCTTCGCGGCGACGCCCGGCGGCACATCGGGAGCGATCCGCTATCGTTTCACGCTGACGAATCTCGAACGCGATACGGTTGCAATCACCGATTTCCGGTACCGCGCCGGGCCGCAGTGCCGTATCGTCGGGGATTCGCTCCGTTCGGGCGTGCTGCTCGCTCCCGGTGCATCGTACACCGATGAGATCGATGTCGTGATCGGCGCTCTGCGGTACGGACACCTCGTGACGGTGGAAGCGGCGGCGCTGGACGAATACGGCGTGCCGCTGAGCCTGTGTACCGCGGAGACGGCTGTTCCCGGCGTCACGGATATGCCCTGCGCGGTGACGGGTTCCGCACAGATCGTCTGGAACACCGCGATGGGCACGGCCACTCCTGCCGTATTGCCGCTCACGCTGCTGATCGACAATCCGCTCGACACCATCCGCAGAGATGTGACGCTTCGCGCGGATCTGTCCCGGGCGCCGCATCTCGCTCCGGCGGTGGGGGAATCGCTCGTGCGCGATCCGTTTTTCATCATCGCGCATTTCCGGCGCGCGTTCGACTGGCGCTTCGTGCTCTCCGCTGCGCCGGACACGCACGCACGGGATACGATCGTGTTCGTGTATGAAGAGGACGGCATGGAATATCGCTGCGAACATGTCGTGGAAATCCGCGTCATCGACCAGAGCGTCGTCTGCACGCTTATCGGCACGGATACGCTTTCGGCGGCGGCGATGCTGTCGCCGACGTTCGGCCAATTGCATTTCACGCTGACCAATTCCGGGACCGTCCCCGTCGACGTGGATCGCTATGAACTCGCCATCACTCCTGCAGCGGGATTTTCGGAGACAGGACTCATCAGCTTCGATCCGCTCACACGACCGGGCGGGAGTCTCGACCCCGGCAGCGACATGACGCTCGACTGGAATCTCCGCGCGATGATCCTGCGTGAATCCCGCACGGCGGAATGCACCGTCACAGCCTTCGATGCAAGCGACAGTGC
>JAFGKR010000303.1 GCA_016928515.1 Bacteroidota bacterium
ACGACAAGCATCGTGCCTTCGGAGACGCCCTTCTTCCGTTTCATGACGATCATCCCGTCGACCGCGCCGTTCAACCCGTTCGATCCTGAGATCAGATCAAGCGGATCCTCGGCCTCACTCTTCCGCGTGTGATGCACGAGCAGAACGCTGCAGCCGAAATCCCGGTACAGATCGACGTACGGTCTGATGTTGCCTTAATCCTCTTCGTATATCGACCTCCCGACTCTCTGTGGACGCTTCAACTTGACGTACGTGTCGACAATGATGAGCCGTGGAGATATGTCTTCAACCAAGAGTCGTAATTCGTCATTTCCACCCTTGTCGAGCCTCGGCCAATTGTGAACGACTTCAAGGTTCAGCGGAATCTGAAATCCGGTCCCCAGAAGCTTCGTAAATCTGTCCTGCATTCTGCGCTGCGTATCCTCCAGTGCAAAATACACGACAGGCCCCGGGTCGACGGCAGGGTAATCCAAGAAAGATGCCCCCGACGCGACACTGTACGCCAGATCGAGGACGAACCATGACTTCCCCGTCTTGGGTGCCGCCGCAAGCAGAGACACTCCCTCCGGTAAAAACTCCGGCACAAGCATCCGTACCTCTTCGAATTCCATGGTCGCCAGATCTGCAGCCTTGTAGACCGCGGCTCGGCCCTGTGCGGGTTCATCATGGCCCTGCGACTCTGCTTCGGGTGGAAGGACGACATCCGGTACGACGCGTTCGTCAGGTGAAGGGGAATGTTTCACGATACTCCCTGCGATCGTACGTACCTCTGCGTCGGACAACGGCGGGCGGCACCTTCGACCGTTGATCTCGAGAAGTTCTTCTATAATCGCTTCTTTGCTGAGTCCCTGCCGACGCAACACGCCGGCCATCGAGGTTAACGTCAGGTTTCTCCGTCCTTCCGGGATGACCGACAGTTCTTCCCCGGATTCCTTCTGCGGACGATCGTTGGTCTCCCTGTGATCGATGGTCCACCCCGGCGTATCGGCGATGGTCTCTTCACCGGGAATACTCGATACTTCCCACACGTACTCCTCCCCGCTGCGGTGCCGGCTGGGCGGAGCGACGACATAGCCGTCATCGCACTTCAGATCAATTCCCTCAGCGAGTTTCTGCGGGAAACGCGCATTCCCCTCCGGACGCCGCAGATAGTAATGTCGCCCGCCTCCCCCGGTGTGACATTCGACGGTGCCCGGGATCTTCTTCCCCTCTGACTCGAGCTGATCGAATGATATGTCGCCATCGTTTCTCGGGTCGACGTCGACGACCAGAAGTCCGGTCGGTTTCCCTGTCAGGATGCCGATGTTTGCGTCCGGCCACCGCTCCCACCATTCCCGAATGCGGGCAGGATCGTCGGATGCTTTTTTCTGCCATCTCGCAATCCGCGGGTGTTTCCCGGCCGACGTGCATTCGTCATTGCCGCAGGTACAGCGTCCCTCGTCGTCGACCGTGTGCAGTGGTATTACGTGCCACTTCATCACCAGGACATACCAGAGTGCGAATGAGATCATGCCGGGACGTGTGTCGGAATGGAACGGATTGATGGAAAGGATTTCCGCATCGACATGACCGGCAGTATCGTCAGACTTCGGGACGGGTGAACTGCCATTCTCCGGCATCGGACCGGTGGGCAGCTCATATATTTCACAGCGCTGCGGGACGTGTTCCATCATGCCCTTCCTCACCTCGCATCGCCGTTACCGGCAGTCGAAGTCCGGGCGGCATCAGCGTCCGTCACAGACGAAGACGGCGTCCCGCCGCGGATCCAGCGATCGAGGTCCTCAGTCCAGAAATACCACTTCTTGCCGTTCGGTTTGAATGCAGGGATTCTTCCTTCCCGGACGTGACGGTACAGCATCGAAATGGACAGGTCGAGGTAGTCGGCAGCTTCCTTCGCGGTGAGGGGTTTTGCCGGGCTTGCGGGATTGTTCATGGTGTTCCTCCAGGATGAACGATGATCCCGCGCAGTGGAGAGTGAAATACGTGTACCGGGTAAATGCGTCTGCGCGGTCAATCATCACGCGCAATGTACCGGCAAATACCGCGTCTTCCGGGGAGTTACAGGTGCTGTTCTAATCGTGAGCAGACGAAAAGACCAACACGACGCATTACAACCGGTTGACGACGTCATGCATAGTTTCCGGTTGAAGGTGGGCGTAGACCTCGGTGGTCTTCACATCGCTGTGACCGAGCAACCGGGCGACCTGGTAGAGAGACACACCGTCCTGCACAAGCCAGGACGCGAAGGTGTGCCGGAGGGAATGGAAATGAAGTTCTTCCCGAATTCCGACGCGACGCGCGGCTTTCCTGAAGGCACTCGAAAGCAGGTTCTTCTTGATCTGACGGCCACCCATGGTCAGTACGTAGTCTTCCTCCCGAAGCTTCCGTTCGGCCAGCAGATCGCATGCACGGGCGTTACAGGGAATCACACGGCCTCGTCCCGTCTTCGTCCGGAAGTCACGCGAATTCATGAGACGGATCACCCGAAGATCGAAGTCGATACTCTCCCAGGTGAGACTCGTCAGTTCTCCCGCACGCATCCCGGTGTTGATCCCGAGAACGATGACATCATGAATCCAGTGGCCGCGCGTCCCCTCCTCGAGACGCTGCAGCTCTTCGCGGGCGAAAAATGCCGGGGGCGTCTCGGGCACCACGAGCTTCTTCACACCGAGGAAGGGATTCTTCTCGAGATAGCCCCAGCGGACGGCGATGTTGAACGCCGCGCGAAGCGTCGACAGTTCCTTGTTGACCGTGATCGGTTTGACACGTTGAACACGCGTCGTTTTGTAGCGGTCGACATGCCGCGCCGTGATGCCGTCGATCGGCATATCACCGAACACTCCGAGCATGGCCCGGAGAGAATCCCGATATAGCTGCATCGTCGCATGTGCGAACGTCGCTCCGGTGTACGCGAGAATTTCGTCCATGAAGCGGACGAGTGTGGGTGTGGATGCTTCCCGGAGATTGCTCCCTTCACCGAGAATGTCTTCAGCTGCGAGCCGGTCACGGGTGCCGGTCGATTTGAATGTTCGCCGGCCGTCTTCGTGACAGGTCACGATATACCAGATTCCATGCCGACGCTTCGTCAGGAATTTCTTCACCATGGTGGTCACCTTTACGTGTGGTGTCTACCAAAGTGTCTACTGAAATGCGACCTGACGAGGTCGACCGGGGTCGCAGTGACCCCGGGAATCTTCGATTTCAGCCTGTTTTCGCGGAGAGAGTGAGATTCGAACTCACGGAACCTCGAAAGGTTCAACGGTTTTCGAGACCGCCCCGTTCAACCACTCCGGCATCTCTCCAGTATGACTCGGTTCATTCAACATATCGTGCTGAATGAGAATGATAAAGATACTCTGAAAACAGCTTCTTATGCAAACGCTGGTCCCCATCGCTGTCCCGTAGATACCGTGGGGATTCAGTGCAGGATATGCATCATCCGGACTGCTACCACATCACTTTCCACGCTCAATGCATACATATAGGAACCCGGAGGAAGATGCCCGACTGAGAGACGGATAGTGTGGGTTCCCGTCTCGAGTTTGGCGTCTACCGGGACTGCCCTCTTCCTGCCAAGCATGTCGAATATCTTCAACGTGACCGGGCAGCTCCGGGCAATGTCAAATCGTACCATCGTTGAACCCGTGAAGGGATTCGGATGATTCTGATACAGACGATGCGTCGTCCGGTCCCGACTCTCCATCCTCACGACGATACCGGGATCGTTCATCGCACCAGGAGTGCCATGGGTGGAGCCGGTCATCCAGTTCTGCGGAAGAGTGTTGTCGACAAAGGGATCGATCAGTTCAAGAGATGAGCCTCCCCCGTCTGCTTCGACAGGCCATGGGGGATCATCATCATAGGCGACAGAATCGACGAGGATTCCTTCGGCTGAATAAAGCCGTACCATTTCTCCACCCGCGTCGAGACCGAAATCCATGTCACCCAGAATATCCTGCACATAGGGGAAATACTGTTGAAATGCTGCGCGATCCTGACAGATCACAAGAAATCCTGCCGGTTGCAACTCTGTTCCTTCCGGCAGAATAAAAATATGATCGTCCCGGCCGTCCTTTACCTGCCAACCGGATAAATCCGCGGATATCGTACCAGGATAATGCAGCTCGATCCAATCCTCCGGATTGAAATCGTCACTGGAGTGATAGTTGATCTCGTTTATTACGACCGACGGAAGCTCATCCCCCAGAGGATGAACGCTGTCACAAACCTCTTCGATGAGCGGTGTCAGGGACGGCGACAGGATGCGTATCGTGTCACCGGCCGCGATGTCGAAAAACAGACTTCCGATGACGACTGCTTCCGGAAAATAGCGGCCGGCGAGATCCACGTCATTTGTCAGGATAAGCGTATCCCCCGGAGGCAGTTTCGTCCCGTCCGGCAGCATGAATATATCCTCAGTCCCCCTGCCACAGAGACGGCAGCCCGATATATCGAGTGCACACTCCGAGCTGTTGAACAGCGCGAGGTTCATGAGTCTCCCTCTGCGGAAGACATTCCCGATCCGCAGGCGCGTTTCGATGGACCTGGCCTCCTCAGCGGTATTCAGAGCAAGAAAATGCGTGGGGACGAAATTGATATAATGCAGACCGTTCGCAGGGTAATACGATTCCGTCCCGACGAAACAGTACGGAATAAGCCCTTTCCGGCAATGACCGAAGGAGGCGGTATTCGCGTACACACCATCCCCCGCATCCCCGTCCTCGTGTCTGCCGTCGTCGTAGAGGGGAATGGACAGTGTATCGTGCGGTGCTGCGAAGGCCGTGAGATCCAGGTCGGGGATATACCGCACGAACACCTCCTGCGGAAGCTCGGAGCGGACACGAAAAATGACGAGCGTGTCGTCTGCACCTGGGAAGGGATTCGAACAGGAAAAATCCGACAGCGAGATCCTCGGGCTGACAGGCGTCTCCTCAAGAAAGGCAACGCGACTCCGCAGGAAAGTGAACAACTCCCGGATCCCGTCTTCAAACTCCTCGTTGCTGCAGCACTTTGCCGTATCGAGATAGACATCGTTGCGGATACGGGTGGCGGTACGAAGAATCTCCTCCTCGAGAAACGGTTCGCCTTGTGTCAGTATATGGCCGATCCGTTGCCGGAAGGCTTCCTGCCATTTGTGACGCTCGAGAAGGCGCTGAAGCAGCAGCTGATTCGCAGCGGCGCCAGAAAGCGTGAATTTCTCCCAGTTGCTGTGATACTCCCCGAGCCAGTTGACACCGAAGGTGGCATCGTTGTCCCACGGAAAAATCTCATAGCGCCCGCTTTCCGGATTCTCGTAGAGGTAGAGATTTTTCGTGAAGCAATCGTAGGAACTCATAAAGAAGGCAGCGGCGAAATAATCCAGGATATTCGCCAGATCGACAGTCTGACCAATCCGGGCCTGGAATTCATCCCGTGACCAGTACCAGAGCTCCGCGAAAAACCGTTGGGCATCGCGATAGTCACCCGGCACCCCTTCTTCTTTTTCCCAGCTGATGAGCAGATCGGGAGAACGCAGCAGCGGTGCCATGCTTGCGCTGTGATTGATCCCCTGGTACAGATTCCCTTCTTCACGGTCATGCCGTGCGAGGAAACGCCGGTCCACCTCCTCGATATTGAGAAACACCCCCATGGAGCGGTTGTTGACAAAGAGGTTGACATGCTCCGTGCGCGGAGCCGGCATTCCGAGGAAACGGAAAAGGGACATCGCCAAGTGATTCCGCATCAGTGACCGGTCCCGGTATTCTGCGTTCAGATTGAGTTTCTTCACGCCGAAAATATTGTCGTCGTCAGGGAAGCGGATTTTCCAGCTTTTCTTCGGAAGCGTTCTCGTGGAACCGCCACGGTAGCGAACCTCGCAGTCATAGCTCTCCCCCTGTGCGGAAAACACGGCCGGCACGTATTCGTCGCGATGCGGATCAGCGTCGAGTACATTCAGATACACCGAATCCACTTCCAGTCGGAAAACGGGAAGTGTCAGGGAAGAATGCTGTGAGGTACAGATCCCGTGGTAGAAGAACAGGAGAATGACGGATACGAAAACCGTTCTGTCCATATGCCCCTCCGAACTGGCCGTCTCAATACGTTCGGCACATCCCCTGTGTGTTCAGTACCCTCCGCCGTACACGAAACGGCCCTGGTTGTGCCGATCACATCGTGATCGCACGATCGTGCTGCGATCGTCTCTGCGAAAAATGATAAGAAAATCTCATGGAAAGGTCAAACGACCATTGCGGCCTGAAAACGCAAGCGGCGTCCTCCGCAGAAGAGGACGCCGCAAAACAACTGCAAGAACGGATACTTCAATCCCCCGTATCCTGTTCCGGTTCGTCGTCGAAACTGGAAAGGATGCCGTCGATCACGGTCTGGTCGGAGCGGACGGAATCGAGTTTGCGTGTGAGCAGCTCAGCATGTCCCTTCTCCATGTCCGCCATTTCCAGAAGAAAATCCCGGATGCCGGCAGCCTGTGCAAGTCCGGCAGCCGCGAGATAAAACTCCCGCGCGTCGTTTTCCTTGTCAATGGCGTCCTGGAGAATGTCTTCGAGTGTCGTGTATTCAGGAATTACCCTCTTCATTCCGTCCGTGCTCCTGGTGATGTCTGATACATGTCCTTATCGGGAATCCAGATTGATGACTCCACCCTGCGTATTCGACTGCCGCAGATCCGTCGCCTGTCGAGCACGCACAACACCGAACACCTGGATGATCCCTTCGTTGGCCGGTGTCTTCAGGCGCACGGCACCGTTGACTTGACCCTGATGCACGGGAGTGAGCGTGACGGTGACCTCGGTGCTCTCGTCCGGCTGCAGCATGACTTTTGAAGGCGTCACGTTGGCACCCTGCAGCGGCATGGCGATGGTCCGACCGTCGCCTGCCGTGTCGGCATACGTGGTCATGTTGATCGAGATGCTGGAGATATCGAGCGGTGCACCGGAAACATTTTTTACCGTCACAGAGCCCTTGATTTCCTTGCCGACTTCCGCACCGGTCAATTGTACGTACGGCGGATGGATGTCGATGTCCGTTTTGATTTTCGCGGAGAAACGGATAACCGTATGCGGCTTGTCGTCATCCTTCAGATACAGACTGACCGTCTTCGTCACCTTGCCACGGGAACCGCGCGGTGGTGTGAATTTCACCTGAACTTCCGCCTTCCCTCCAGGTGGAATGACCTTCTCGGAAATCACGGCGGCGGTGCAACCACAGCTGGCACGCGCCTGCCCGATCTCAACGGTTTCGCTGCAATTGTTCTTGAACACGAACGTGTGCTCGACCGTATCGTTCTGATCAATCTCACCAAAGTAATAGTCCGTCGTTCCATCGAGACTGAAACATTGCTGCACATCGGGTTGCTCCTGGGCCACGCCGACAGAGAGTGACAGGAAGGATAGCAGCATTATGGTGATCGACATATTCACGATCTTCATTCTCTTGTACCTCCGTTGCAGATTGCTGATCATTTCAAATTACAAAAATTCTGCTTCCGCTGAAATAGAGATCACACCTCCTCCGCCATATCATCCATCAGCCATCATTGCCGCTGCTCACGGCGCCCTTGTCCGCAGTACCACTCCCACGACAGGGACCCGCAGCTCCCCGTCGGGAATCGGGATGCGGAGGGAACCGTTGATCTGCCCTTTGTGCTCCGGCCGGAGGGTAAGAAATATCTCCGTGGAGTCACCGGGAGCGATTTCACTCGCGGGAATATGGAAATCAAAAGCCGTGAACGGCTTCGTCTGTACGACATCCACATGATACTTGTTCCCTTCCGTCGTGTCAATATAGGCCAGGAGGGCGGCGGACACGTCGCGCAACGGGATGGAAGCATCGCCTTTCGCGTAGAGTCGCAGTGCGAGCCGCACCGTGTCTCCGACAACCGCATCGAAACGGAGCATCCCCGGCTCATAGCGCACAGATCCGACGATGTTCACGTTGATACGCAATGTCGCGAGATGCACTTCTCCTCCCTGCTGCTGCGCACGGATGGCGATGGTCTTGCTCATCGGCCCCATCATACCGGGCGCGGCGCTGAAACGCACTCCGATGACGGCACTGTCACCTGGTGCCAATTCGGAGTTGCTGAGCAGCGTCGCCGTACATCCGCAGCTGGGCTTCGGATCCATCAGATGAAGGACCTCAGCACCGCCATTATACAGCACGAATTCCGTCCTTGCGCTGGAGAGCGGAGGAATCTCACCGAGATCCTTCTCGGTGGCGTCGAACCGGGCTTGCTGTGCACAGAGGGACGCCGCGGCGAAGAGGAGCACAAATACGCTATGGAAAAACGGTTTCATATGGAAAGAACACACAATCATCGTACAAGTTACGGGGCTATCACACGTCATATACCACCTACAATACGCAAGCCGGGCGTGATGATCAATGACAACATTCATCCCCGAAACGAACGGAGGCTGCCCGGGAACGAGACAGCCTCCTCTCTACCGATATGCAGAGCCGTGATCAGGGGACGGGGACTGCCTCACCAGCGAGTTCCTTTCCGCGATGCAGGGCCTGTTCGTTCAGCGGAATCAGATGATGATGCCGCTCCGGAAGCACTTTCTTCAATGCGTCCAGAACGGTTTCGATGCTGACCGTATTCCTCTTCGCAAGAAAGGCGCCGAGAACGATCATGTTCATGATCTTCGTGTTTTTCAACTTGACCGCTTCTTCACTGGCGGGAATCGGGACGATGTCGATGTCGGAGCGCTTCGGTGGATCGATGATGTTCGTACTGTCATAGATCAGGGTGCCACCCGGTTTCACGGCCGATTCGAACTTGTCGAGCGACGGCTGATTCAGCGCGACGACCGTGTCGAAGCGCGAGATGATGGGACTGCTGATCTCGTCCGAACTGACCGTGACGATACAGTTTGCGGTACCGCCGCGCATTTCGGGACCGTACGAGGGCATCCAGCACACTTCGCGATTCTCTATCATCCCGGAATATGCCAGTACCTGCCCCATCGACAGTACCCCTTGTCCGCCGAAACCGGCGAAAATGACTTCCTCAACCATTCTCTAATTCCTCCTTTGACGGTACCTTCATGTCACCCAGTGGATAGAACGGCAGCATGTACTCCTCGAGCCACTTGTTTGATTCGACGGGCTTCATCCCCCAGTTCGTCGGACAGTTGGATACAATCTCGACAAAGCAGGTACCCTTGTTGAGCTTCTGCCACTGGAATCCGTTCAGGATGGCTTTCTTTGCCTTGCGTACGTGCGCCGGTGTATTGACGGCCTGCCGTGTCACGTAAAACGCACCCGGGAGCATGGCCAGCAGATCGGTGATTTTGAGGGGATTCCCCATGAACGAGGCTTCGCGACCGTACGGCGTCGTGCTTGTCTTCTGGGTGATGAGTGTCGTCGGTGCCATCTGTCCGCCGGTCATGCCGTAGATTGCATTGTTGATAAACACGATGAGGATATTCTCTCCGCGGTTGACGGTGTGGATGGTCTCGCCCGTGCCGATGGCCGCGAGGTCCCCGTCCCCCTGATAGGTGAACACGTATTTGTCCGGCCGACAGCGCTTGATGCCGGTGGCCACGGCGGTCGCCCTTCCGTGTGCCGCCTCCTGCATGTCCACGTTCATGTAATGATACGCGAACACGGAGCAGCCCACCGGTGCGACACCAACGGTAGTCTCCTGTATCCCGAGCTCCTCGACCGCCTCCATGACGATGCGATGCGCCACCCCGTGACCGCAACCCGGGCAGTAATGCATGCGCGTATCGAGCAGGGTGGCGGGACGCTCGTAGATGACCGACAGGTCATCATAGTGATGTTCGATTTCCTGCATGTGATTCTCCGTATTTCATTCTATTGAATTTTCGCATACATCGTCTTGATGACATCCGCAACTTCGTCCGGACCGGGAATGATGCCGCCCATGCGGCCGTAATGCCCGACCGGGCATTGGCCGTTCACGGCCAGGCGAACGTCTTCGACCATCTGGCCCGCGTTCATTTCAAGACTGAGAAAACCCTTGACGCGCCCAGCAACCTTGCCGATTGTCTCGTACGGGTACGGCCACAGAGTGATCGGACGGATGAGACCGATCTTCATTCCCTCTGCACGGAGAATCTCCATGACCTTGCGTCCGATGCGTGCGGACAGACCATAGGCGACGATGACAAAATCGGCATCCTCGGTATTCTGCTCCTGCACACGGATTTCATTGTCCATAATAACTTTGTATTTCTCCTGAAGGCGGAGATTGACGCGCTCCATCTCCTCCGGCTGTATGAACAGCGAGGTGATGATGTTGCGCTCGCGATCCTTCGACTTGCCGATGGTTGCCCACTCCGGGATGACATTCGTGGCGCGATCGACCTGCTCTCGCAGTTCAACCTTCTCCATCATCTGTCCGAGAGCACCGTCGGAGAGGATCATGACGGGATTACGGTATTTTTCCGCCAGCTGCCAGCCGTCGAGAACGAAGTCGGCCATTTCCTGTACGGTCGCAGGCGCGAGGACGATCAGATGATAATCGCCATGCCCGCCACCCTTGGTGGCCTGGAAATAATCACCCTGCGAGGGCTGAATCGTTCCGAGGCCGGGACCGCCCCGGTTGATATTCACCAGCAGGCAGGGCAGCTCCGCGCCGGCAATGTAGGAAATTCCTTCCTGCATGAGGCTGATGCCGGGGCTGGAAGATGACGTCATCACGCGTGCTCCGGCACCTGAAGCGCCGTAAATCATGTTGATGGAAGCAATTTCGCTTTCCGCCTGAAGAATCGTGCATTGCGTACGATTGTACGCCTCCCTGGTGAGGTATTCCAGCACCTCGGATTGCGGGGTGATGGGATACCCGAAATAGGCATCCATGCCGGCACGAATCGCCGCCTCGGCAAGCGCTTCGTTGCCTTTCATGAGTCGTAATTCACCCATACGGTAAACTCCTTTGGTCGGATATGCTCAAAGATGAAAATGTGCGCGAACGGAGATGCGGCGGTGGATCAGTTCCCTTCCTCTTCCACGCCGACCTGAATTGTGATGTCGCCGGTAACCTTCCGCAATTCCGCCACGGGCTCCTTTTTCCCGCTTTCCCGGTCTTCACGATAGACCGTGATCACGGCGTCCGGACAGACCAGCGCACAGCTTTTGCAGCCGTTGCATACGTCTTCGACGAGCACGGCATAGTGATATCCTTGCTTGTTTATCCCGTCGGAAAGTGCGATAGCATCCAGCGGACAGGCGACGATGCAGAGCTCACATCCCTTGCACTTCTCTACGTCGATCTTGATATCACCGCGGATCTTGGCCATACATCTCCTCCTGAATGTTGTTGTTACGGATGACGGAACCATGTATTTCTCCGCAACGGAATCCTTCTGCGGAATGGGGGGCCGAATGGTTGTCTGCTGATACGAAGGCGGGAGCCATAGGTGCGTGTTTCTTCATCACTTCGAGGGACGTTCCCCGCACACCGGCGGAGAGCATATTTAGGAGAAAAATACTCGAAATCTTGTTGCGAAACAAGGCACAGTCGGAGACCGCATGACTGTTGCGGTCCGGCAGCAGGCTCCCAATATCCTTTCCCCTGATCACCAGCCCAGCACGGCGGCGAAAATCAACGGCGCCACGATGGACGCGTCCGATTCGATGATGTATTTCGGTGTGTCCGTCCCGAGTTTGCCCCAGGTGATTTTCTCATTCGGTACGGCTCCGGAGTAGGAACCGTAGCTCGTAGTGGAATCACTGATCTGGCAGAAGTATGCCCAGAGTGGTATGTCGCTGCGCTGCAGATCCTGATGCAGCATGGGAACGACGCAAATCGGGAAATCCCCGGCGATGCCGCCGCCGATCTGGAAGAAACCGAGCGGACGCTCGGCAGTGAATATCGTGTACCAGTCCGCCAAACGAATCATGTATTCGATCCCGCTGCGGACGGTATGGACGTTTTTCACATCCCCTGCGATGCAATGCGCTGCGTAGATATTCCCCAGCGTCGAATCCTCCCAGCCGGGGACGAAGATGGGCAAATCCTTTTCACATGCTGCGACCAGCCAGCTGTCCTTCGGATCGATCATGTAATGCTCACGCAGTCGACCTTCACGAATCAGGCGGTAGAAGAATTCATGCGGAAACAGCGCTTCACCCTTCGCATCCACTTCCATCCACAAATCCAGAACGGCACGTTCGATACGCCGCATGGCCTCCTCCTCGGGAATACAGGTATCGGTGACGCGGTTCATGTGCCGGTCGAGTAACGCCTGCTCCATCTCAGGCGTCAGATCCCGATAGTACGGGACGCGTTCGTAGTAGTCGTGCGCAACAAGGTTGAATATATCCTCCTCCAGGTTCGCACCGGTACAGGTGATGGCGTGCACCTTGTCCTGGCGGATCATCTCGGCAAGCGAGAGACCCAGCTCTGCGGTACTCATGGCTCCGGCAAGGGTGACAAACATGCCTCCTCCCTCGTCGAGCAGCGTTCGGTACCCGTTGGCCGCGTCGATCAAGGCAGCGGCGTTGAAATGACGAAAATGATGATGAATGAAGTCTGAAATGGGATGAGTGTTCATGACAATTCAGGATTGAGGAAACAATACACAGAGTATCAGAATACCTTGCGGCGGGTTGAATGTCAAGACGGCAGCCGCTGCAGTATGCTCCGGGCGGCTTCCATGCCCGAGCGTGCAGCACCCTCCACGCCGTTTGCACCGAAGGCATCACCCGCCACGGCGAGCGCGGGTGCGTCGTGCAATAGCAGCAACGGATCCTGGTGCGGCTGCACAACCTGACTGTATCGCCAGCGATGCACCTGGGATTCCCGCACGGCGGTTTCGATGATTGGCTGTGCCTCTGCAAAAATCATGCGCAGCAGGTCCTCCGTATCGTCATCGAAGTGTCCTGCGCTGAAATCGCCCATGGCGTGAATGGTAACGGCATGGACATCCGGGGAAATCCCCTTGCGCGTATTGTCCATAATTCGGCGCAGGATTCCGCGCTCGAATTCCAGCACACCGTTCTCCGGTAGTGTCGGACGGTCTGCACAGACGGCCATCACGGTAATGCAGGATTCATACACAAGCCCGGTGAGAATCCCATGTTCCCGCGACGGAACGGGAAACCCGGAGGCGTCAAGCAGTTCAAGCACTTGTGGCACGGGTGGTGTCAGGATACAACCAGACCCATGGAACTGCATGCCGCTGTCTGTTTCCGCCTCCCATGCTCCGTTCCGCTCGCGTATGTTCACAACACGGTGTCCCGTGCGAACGTCGATACCTGCCGCTATGGCCTTGGGGATGGACGTCATCGCGGGACAGCCACGGTACCGCGCAGCGGAAAGGAAGCGTGGATCGAGTTCGTAGGCGCGTACACGGAACCATTCCCGCGCAATGCCGTCGTCTATCCATTCCGCTATGCGGGACTGAAACCACGGGCTCGACGGGGCGAAGTACTGTGTACCGTGGTCGAACACGCCGCCGCCGAAGCGTCGGGTGGCCATACGTCCGCCGACGCCACGGCTCTTGTCGAGAACGAGAACGGATACTCCCTGTCGCTGCAATTCGCGCGCAGCCATCAAGCCTGCGATACCTGCACCCACCACGAGGCACGAAACCGTCTCTCCGCTGGATGGACCCTTCTGCATGTCTGTTCCGGTGTTGTTGCATACCTGTCGAATCTATGTTACAGAATCCCGGAATCGCGTACAATACGGCAGCACACATGCGAAATTATTCGCGGAAATGAGGATTCCACATCTCATTATTGTATATTCCTCGTAATTCGTTCCGTCCTGGATCTGTTCCGTATGCAGACCATTTACTGATTGCTGATTCTTTCTCCAGAAAATCAGGGTCTTACAACCTCCACCCGACCTGGATGAACCGTTTCATTGTTCATATCCTCGCCGGATCGCTGCTTCTGATGAGCGGTATCCTGTGCAATACAGCCGCAGCGTGCACGCAGACGCGGCATGCACCGAGTTCATCGGACAGCAGTGCGCGAATCCTCGCGCAGCGGCTCGAAGGTGATGAACCGTTCATCGACGGGAGATTGACGGAAGCATGCTGGAGGTCAGCAACACCCGCCACCGCGTTCCTGCAGCGTGAGCCCGTCGAGGGGGCTCCCTCGACTCTCCGCACAGAGGTCCGCTTCTGCTACGACGACCGGGCGCTGTATATCGCAGCGGTCATGTTCGTCGATGATCCTGTTGAAATCCAGTCCACGATGAGCCGGAGGGACAACACCGGCAATTCCGCACGGATCATCATTTCCCTCGACACGTACAAGGACCGGCGCACTGCGTATACGTTCGGTGTCACTGCCGATGGTGTCCGCTTCGATTATTATCATGCGGCGGATCAGGAGCACGCACGGGATTACTCTTTCGATCCCGTCTGGGAGGCACGTGTTCAGTGGACCGACAGCGCCTGGGTGGCAGAAATGCGCATCCCGTTTTCGCAGCTGCGCTTCAGCGAAGCAGTCACTCAGACCTGGGGACTGAATATCAATCGCTATATTCCCTCACGAAACGAGGATGTGTACTGGGTGCTCATCCCGAAAAACAAAACGGGATGGTCGTCACGCTTTGGAGTGCTCGAAGGAATCTTCGGCATCTCACCCAGCTCACGCGTCGAGCTGACTCCCTATGCCGCTTTTGCCATGACCAACAAGCAGCGCCGGAATCCTCTGGATCCCTTCGATGAGGAAACATCGTGGATGGGGAATGCGGGGCTGGATCTCAAGATGGGACTCGGTCCCAATCTCACGCTTGACGCCACGATCAATCCGGACTTCGGCCAGGTGGAGGCCGATCCCGCGGAAGTCAATCTCTCCGCCTATGAAACGTTCTACAGCGAACGCCGACCGTTTTTCATCGAGGGGAGCCAATTGCTGCGGGGTGAGGGACCGGATTATTTCTATTCCCGACGTATCGGGGCACCTCCAAAATTCCAACCCTCCGCCATCTTTGCGGAGCAGCCATCCAACACCACGATTCTCAGCGCAGCCAAAGTGACCGGACGACTCGCCTCCGGTCTCTCTGTCGGCGCGCTGACGGCCGTCACCGAGCGCGAATTCTCCGAAACCTACGATCCGGTGACACGGACATACAGTGAGGAAGAGATCGAGCCGTTCAGTGGATTCGGCGTCCTGCGGCTGCAGCAGGAATTCGGGGAGGATGTATCAACCATCGGCGCCATCCTGACCGGTGTCCAGCGCGATCTCCGCACGACCGCCGCACGGGATCAATTGACCGAGCAAGCGTCAAGCGGCGGTGTCGACTGGAAACTCCGCTTCGATCAGGGCACATACGAACTGATCGGATTCGCGGGCTTCAGCCATGTCCGTGGATCCGCCAGAGCCATCGAACACGTGCAGCGAAGCAGCGCTCATTATTTCCAGCGGCCAGACGCCGAATATCTCACCATGGATACGGCACGGACCTCCATGACGGGGTACACGTTCTCGCTCAGCCTCGAAAAAAACAGCGGCCGGCACTGGCTCTGGGGTTTTGGCGCAACAGCGGAATCACCGGAATTCGAGATCAACGATGCGGGACGTCTGCAGACGGCGGATGACATCGATACGTACGCCCATATCATCTATCGAGAAAACATTCCCGGATCCGTGTTCCACATGTACCTTCTCGAATTCTCGGGATCGAACGGCTGGAATTTCGGATGGATACGCCAGTACAGCAGCCTCGGCTTCTCCTTCCGGAATACATTGAAGAATTTCTGGACGACGGCCGTATATCTCGACTACGGTCTCCGAGCGCTGAGCGACCACCTGACACGCGGTGGCCCGCTCATGGAAACCGGCGCGGGGTGGAATGTCTACGCCACCCTCAACAGTGACTACGCGGACAGAACACGATGGGGCTTCTCGGGTTCGACATTTTCGGATGAAACCGGGTCGTGGAATTATTCCTTTGGTTGTTCACTGACCATCCGCGCGAGTGGTCGACTGGATATCGCCATCGACCCATCGTACACGCGCAGTGTGAACACAAGGCAATATCTCCCCGTCCCCGACCGGGCACTCGTGGATGGCGTCCCCTACGTCTTCTCGACCATCGATCAGGGAACACTGAGCACGCGCATTCGGGTCAATTACGCCTTCAGTCCAGACCTGACACTCGAGGTGTACGGAGAGCCCTTTGCTGCGAGTGGGAATTATCTCGGCTTCGGTGAACAGGCGGCAGCACGAAGCAGAGAACTGATCGTTTACGGCAGTACCGACGCTCCAAGCATCGAAAAGAATGCGGAAGCCGGCGCCTACAGGGTGGTAAAACGGGAAGGGGCCTTTTCTTTTTCCGATCCCGATTTCAACATTCTCTCCTTCCGAAGTAATATCGTGCTCCGCTGGGAATGGATGCGCGGCAGCACGCTCTACCTCGTCTGGCAACAGGACCGGTACGGCTATCACCCTACAGGCAGCATCATCGGTCCGGGAGATCTGCTCCGCTCCTTCGACTCTCCCGGAGCAAATTTCATCGCGCTGAAGATCAGCTACTGGCTTCCCATTACCTGATTCTCTCTCCCACTTCCTCGTCTTCCGAAAGCACCCGCATCGCGGCCGGATCAATGCTCATTTATCTTCCGAAAGCACCTGCATCGCGGCCGGATCAATGCTCATTTATCTTCCGAAAGCACCTGCATCCCGGGCGGATCCGTATTGACGATGACGACCGTGTACAGCATATCATTGTCCGCCTGGAAGGTTTGCTCGGGAGTAATGGAGAGCGACTGAATAGCGGCTGTTGCGGTCCAGACACCCTCTTCCACATCCACGGTGGCAGATGTGCTCCCGGGCTCGACATCGTTGATATTGATCGTGTTCCCGGCAGCGGGCTTGAGCTGTACGTTCACTTTCTTGTCGAGGTCATTGCGTACCCGCACACTGGGGTTTTCCTCCGAGCAGGCAGTGAGTGCGACGAGGATACATATGGAGAGGAACAGTGCCGAAAAATGTTTCATGGCGATCTCCAATGAAAAAAAAGGGTATAGAAACAGTATACTCGGCCTGCACGGAAAATGCAAAGTGTACACTGATTCCGTATATTCGTCCGGAGAGCCTGTGCCTGCCGCATTCCGGCTGCCATCATGTTTGCCATGCCATATCCGAGGGATCTCCATGCAGGAAGAGCCGAATGAGAAATCGAAAAGTCCCCTGCAGCAGCTGATCGATCCGTTCATATACATCGCCCGGGCGCCGCGTGCTCTCTGGGGGGTGAACGCGACATATCTGCTTGAAGGGATGTGTTATTTCGGTATCCTGACGCTGCTCGCAATCTACTTCAATGAAGTCGTCGGGCTGAGTGATGCGCAGGCGGGATGGATCGTCGGTGCGTTTACCGGCGGCATCACGTTGGCGATGTTCTTTCTCGGCGAACTTGCTGATCGCTGGGGTGTACGACGCGCGCTTGCGCTGGCACTTCTGCTGATGTTTTTCGGTCGCATCCTCCTCTCGGGCGGCGTCCTCTTCGGCGGTAGCGGAATGTGGTCACCCATATACATCGCATCCGCAGGAGGGTTGCTGCTCGTCATCCTCGGGTACGGCATGTATCAGCCGGCCGCCTACACCGCGGTACGGCAATTCACCACGAAAAAGAATGCGGCGATGGGATATGCCGCGCTGTATGCTCTGATGAATCTGGGGGGATTTCTGCCCGGCCTCATCTCGCCACCCATCCGCAATGCATACGGGATCAACGGGATATACTGGGTGTACACCGCCTTGACGGCGATCAGCGTCATCCTGATCTTCGGCATCCTCTCGAAAAAGACCGTGGAACGCGCGATGCGCGCAGCACGCCTGGAGAATACCGGTTCGGCGGAGGCCGTGACGAAGGAAGCGAAACCGTTCCGGCTGAAGACCTGGATACTTGAGCATCCACTGCGGGACGTCAAGTTCTCCTTTTTCATTTTCATTCTCATTCCCGTCCAGACACTGTTCGCACATCAATGGCTGACACTGCCGCAGTACGTCGATCGGGCATTCCCCGGCTTCGTGAGTGAGAATATGGAGTTCTTCGTCAACCTGAATCCCCTGCTCATTTTCGTGCTGACACCGATCGCTGCGGCACTCACCAGCAAGGTGGATGTCTACAAGATGATGATCATCGGGACGCTCGTCATGGCAGTGCCGACCTTTCTCCTCGCCGTCGGACCCAATGTAATATTGCTCTTCGCGTACATTTTTCTGATGTCGACGGGTGAAGCCATGTGGCAGCCGCGTTTCCTGCAGTTGGCCGCCGAGCTTGCACCGGAAGGAAAAACCGGCCAGTACATGGGGATCGCGCAGTTCCCGTGGTTCCTCACCAAGGTGCTGACCAGTCTCTACTCCGGTACCATGCTGGCACATTACGTGCCTGCCGAAGGACCACAGAACTCCGAGATGCTCTGGCTGATCTACGGCATCATCGCCTGTCTCTCCCCGCTCTCCCTGTTCCTCGCACGGAAATGGATGGCAGGCAAACTGAAAACCACCGCAGTCGGCGGGTGAAACAGCCGCCGACCGCCGAAAGCCCGCCGGAGGACGCCGCAGGCAAACGGAGAAGGATTGGCAGGTGGCGATCTGTCATCTTCAATCTGAAATGTGCAACGTGCCCTTTTCACAACTCACATACCACAACAATGACATCGCAAATACGACTCCTGACCATCCTGTTCCTGCTCTCAACCGGCACCGCAGCGTCGCAATCATCCACTGTGCATCAACGCATGATCGGCTCGGCGTTTCTGGACAATGCATCCTACGACATGCTGATGCGCCTCAGTGACGAGGCGGGCGGGCGATGGATCGGCTCTCCGCAGAACGAACTGGGTCTCCGGATTCTCATGGAGGAACTGGAGAAACATGGCGTCGAAGCGCGTCTCGAACGCTTCATGGTACCGGGTTGGGTGCGCGGTGAGGATGAAGTGCGCATGATCGCTCCGTCGGATCGCGTGTTCAGGGCCGTTGCGCTGGGATACACCGATCGGACTCCGGCCTTTGAAGCACATCTTGTCTGGGCGAACCGCGGGTATCCAGAGGATTTCGACACCTGTGACGCCGGAGGAAGGATTGTTCTGGTGACACAGGAATCTCTTCAGGGCCGAGAAGCACTCCTGCGCTCCGAAGTCATCCGTCACGCTGCAGGAGCGGGCGCCCGCGCGGTGCTGTTCATCAACGACAAGAAAGGCGGGATGACCCTCTGCGGGATGGGAAATTTTCAGGGGGATGCAGCGGCAGTGCCGGCATTCAGCATCACCTGGGAAGAGGGACAGCGTCTGCGACGTCTGCTCGATCGCAAGGTCCCTGTGCAGATGCGGATCACCGTCCAATCCTACTGCACACCTGTGGAGAGTGCCAATCTCGTCTGCACGCTGCGCGGCGAGCGCAGGGAGAAAATCGTCGTCGGCGCGCATTTCGATTCCTGGGATGTCGGTCAGGGAAGCATCGACAACGGGCTGGGCACCGCAATCCTCTTCGACGTCGCACGCATCCTGCATGCGCTCAGTCCGCGCAATCAGCGGACGATTGAATTTGTCTGGTTCAACGGCGAGGAGATGGGGCTTTGGGGTGCACGGAAATACGTGGAAATGCATCGGAGCGACAGTATACACACTGCGATCAACATGGACATGACCGGCTCTCCGCGTGGCTTCAACGCGATGGGGAACGATCATCTCATGCCGCTCCTCCGGCAACTGGCCGACGGAATGCGAGGGTTCGAAATGAGCCGTGGGGTGATCAGTCATCCCTGGACGAACAGCGACCATCAACCGTTCATGCTTGCCGGCATTCCCGCCATCACCCCGCTCGGCCACCTCGACAAGCACATGGTGGAAACCTATCACGATTTCGGCGACACGTTCGACCTCGTCAACAAAAATTATCTCTCCGAGGCCGCCAGTGTTGTTGCCGTTCTCACCAGTGAACTGGCCAACCGCGCCGATCTCCCCTACGTTCATCGCTCCTCGGCCGAAACGGCGGACTGGCTCATTCGCCACAAGCTCGATGAGCGCCTCAAGCGCCAGGGCGAGTGGATATTCGACTGATTTCTCTCATTTTAGGTTCACCTAATATTTTTTTTAGGACGGCTTAAATCCATTGCTGTACAACGATTTACCTTTCCAGAGATAAACCTGAAATTTATATGGATAGAATGGACGCCACATTCGCGGTGTCCTCATTCATTTTCTCTGAATAGACTTTCCCCCGGTGCTTTAGAGTGGGGCCGAGCCTCCGCATGAGGCGGGGGCTCGGCCCAATTTCACATTCCTCTTTGTGTCTCCGTGACTTGGTGTTTCCGTGCCCACAGAGAGTATGTTCACTACCCCAGTTTCTTCTTCAGAATCGACAACAGCGTTTTGGGGTGAAGGGGTTTCTGGAACACACCGTCCAGCCCGAGTTCCTTGTAATCGGTATTGTCATCGAGGCTGTCTCCGACGGAGCTGAGCATGAACACCGGCGCTTTGTTGCCGAGGAGCTTCATCTCCTTGGCGAATGTTGTGCCGGCATCCACTTCCTCCATCATCAGGTCGACGAGGAGGAAATCGGGATTGGTTTCCTTGTACACCCGTAGACCCTCCTCGGCACTGTGCGCCTCCACCATCTCGTACCCGTTTGCTTCGAGAATGATGCGCACGGCGTCGAGCATGTCCTGATCATCGTCCAGGTACAGGATCACGTGTTTACCGTCATTCATTGTACATCTCCATATGATGATTTCTCGTGTATTCGCATGAGGGATGACGCCCACACCTATGCGGCGTCCTGCGGCGCATCGAGCAGCTGCGGATTCTCCAGTACGAGCCCGATATACTGCAGCGCACGTTCGAGATTCCGGGCTGCCCTTTCGGAAAGGCGTTCGCCGAACTCGTTGAATTCATATCCACGGATGCCCAGCACATAGCCACGCGTCTGACCGTCGAACAACGTGTGCGCCATGTGCATCAGGGCTTCCGGCTCCACGCTGTGACTGGAGAAGCTCAGGGCAGGCTTGGGCTCCACGGGATGAAGAAAGTACGGCTCTTTCCCGTTGACGGATGCATCGGCGAAAATCACGATGTCATACGCGGCGATATCGCCCGCGTCCTCGACCGTGAGCTGATAGTCCGAATCCACATGGATGCCGGGATGCTGCCAGCGCTCGACCTCCGCGGCCAGGGCAGGACCGAGACCGTCGTCAAGACGCCCCGGATTCCCGTAGCCGATCAGCAGGATGTTGCCCTTCCGTTCCATCACGTGCTCTTCTTCGCCACCTCGTTCCCTTCCGCGTCCACGAGGCGCACCACCAGCGGCATTTTGCCGAGTGCATGCGTGGCACAGGAGAGACAGGGATCATAGGCGCGAATCGCCACCTCGATGTGATTGAGCAGCCCTTCGCTGATCTCCGGCTTTCCGGAGATATGGTCCATGGCCACCTTCGTCACAGCGCGGTTCATCGGCTCGTTGTTGCTCGTGGTCGACACGATGAGATTCGCCATCGTGACCTGGTCGTTTTCGTCGACCCGGTAGTGATGAAAGAGCGTGCCGCGCGGCGCTTCGAGCAATCCGATTCCTTCGGGACGACGCTCACCTTTGACGACGAGATCCGTACCCTGCAAATCGGCATCCTCAAGCAGTTCGTGCATCTTTTCGATCGAATGCAACACTTCGATCATGCGCGCCCAATGATACGCCATGGTGAGATTGTTCGGTTTCCCGTCGGTGACGGCCATGAACTCCTTGCGGGCGGCTTCCGCCTCGGGAGTGTCGATGAAGTCGCAGGCATTCACGCGCGCGAGCGGACCGACCCGATACCAGCCGTTCTCGGGACCGATCGACTTGATGAAGGGAAATTTCATGTACGACCAGTCGCGCACTTCCTCCGCGATGTAGTCGAGGTATTGTGTGCATTCCACCTGGTCGAAGATCTTGTTCCCCTGGGCGTCGATAGCACGGAGATTTCCGTGGTACAGGTCCATCGCACCGTCTTCGCGGATCAGCGAGAGATGATTCGAGTCGAACGAGCCGAAGGGCGCGATGGCTTCAAGGTTTTCCACCGTGTAGTCCTTTGCGATTTTCACCGCACCACGTGACCATTCACGCATCTGGTCGATATCCTTGAGAAAACTGTCGCGCTCCTCGATGGTCAGATTTTTATTGATACCGCCGGGGATGGCTCCGGTCCCGTGTATTTTTTTCCCCGCAGTCGCCTTGATGATTTCCTGTCCGAATTTCCGCATCATCACACCCTGCACGGCGAGATCCTTGTGCTTCGCCGCGACACCGATCACGTTGCGAATCGCGACGTCGGCGTCAAAACCGAAAAGCAGGTCCGGTGAGGCTAGATGGAAGAAGTGGAGCGCATGGGACTGGAATATCTGTCCGTAATGCATGAGACGGCGCATCTTTTCCGCCGTCGGTGTGAGCGTGTCGACACCGACGATCATGTCCATTGCCTTGGCGGCCGCCAGGTGATGGCTCACGGGACAGATGCCGCAGAGGCGCTGCACCAGGACGGGCGCTTCCCAGTAGGGACGTCCCTGAATGAAGCGTTCAAAACCGCGGAACTCCACGATGTGCAGCCGCGCCTGCTTGACCCTGTTCTGTTCGTCAAGCAGGATGGTCACCTTTCCGTGTCCCTCAACGCGGGTCACAGGTTCGATGACAATCCGTTTCAGATCTTGTGTATCTTGCACGTTGCTTTCTCCTGTTCGTTACTCGACTGATCCCGCGGGATCAATCATATTTGATCAGTTCGTAGGGAAGTTCCATCGGCTTGTCGGTCAACAGTGCCGTCAGCGCCTGCCAGATCGTATCCGCGGAAGGGGGACAGCCGGGGAGATGATAATCGATCTTGACTACTTCGTGGCAGGGATAGACCTTGTTCAGCAACAGCGGAATCTCGGAATCGTTCGGGATGCGTCCCGAGGGATTGTATACACTGGGACCGTTGAGATACGCTTCGTCAAGGCATTCCTTGAGGGGGATGGTGTTGCGCATCGCGGGGAGTCCGCCGTTGATCGCACAATCACCGAGGGAAATCAGGATTTTGCAGTGCTTGCGGAAATCCTGCAGCACGCGCACGTTTTCCTCGTTCGCGCAGCCGCCTTCCACAAGGCCGACAAGACATTCACCCGTGAATTCCTTGATGTCGTTGATGGGGGATTTATCGAAGTCCACGATATCCACCAGTTCCAGGATGCGCTCGTCGATGTCGAGAATGGACATGTGACATCCGAAGCATCCGGCCAGGGACGTGGTTGCGATTTTGGGTTTGGCCATGGTGTGTTCCTGCTCCTTCGTCAATGTTTCTGTGCTTCGATGTCGGATCCGATCGGGGCATGATCATATTTGCGTTTCCCGACGGGGATCGCATAGCCCACATGCTTGCGGAGGATGGCGCCGACCGGACAGACTTCCACCGCCTTGTCGGTGACATCCACTTCGGTGTCGACCAGACGTGCCCGCGCGTTCACCGCAATGTGTTTTTCGGGACCGCGGCCGACGAACTGAAAGACGTTCTTGCCGTCGAGGTCGCGCGAAGCGCGAATGCAGCGTGCGCAGAGAATGCAGCGATTGTGGTCGATGAAGATGTCCTTGTGACTGGCATCGACTGTACGATTCGCAGGGAACATGAACGGGTATTTCGGCGCGGTGATACCGAGCCGGTAGGCCAGTGCCTGCAGCTCACAGTTTCCGCTTTTCTCGCAGAACATGCAGAAGTGGTTTCCTTCCACGAACAGCATGTCGACGAGATTGCGACGGAACTCCAGGATTTCTTCGGTGTCATTTTCAACGATGATGCCTTCGGCAACTGGTTGTGTGCAGGAGGACTGGAAGCGTCCGTTTACCTTGACAGTACAGATGCGGCAGCTTCCGTGCGGCGGCAGTCCCTCGAACGCACACAGACGCGGGATGTAAATCCCGGCGGCATCGGCTGCCTGCATGATCGTCTGTCCGGGCGCTCCCTGCACCTCGACGCCGTCGATTTCAAACGTGATGGTGTTTTCACTCATGATTCTATTCCGGTTTCGTTCAATGACGTGTTATTCGGCGAAATGCATGGACGGCCGCCCGGCGATGCTCTTGGCCTCGCCCAGCGCTTTCTGTATGTCGAAGGTCGCCTGGAAGGGCTGATCCTCGTGCACCAGCTGTTCGTAAAGCGGACGGAAATTCTTCAGTGTCGAGAGGATGGGATTCGGAGAGGTCTGTCCCAGGCCACAGCGACTCGTGGATTTCACCGTGACGCCGAGATCCTCGAGATAGTCCAGATCCGCCGGTTCGCCCTTCCCTTCCATGATCCTCTCGAGACGGTCCTTGAGCAGCGCATTGCCCACACGGCATGGTGTGCAGTACCCACAACTTTCCTCAACAAAAAATTCCATGAAGTAATGGACGACTTCGAGCAGGTTGCGGTTCGGACCGAAGACCATCATCGCTCCGCCCGTGGCAAGGTCATCGTAGCAAATGGTGCGGTTGTAGTCTTTCGGACCGACCATCTGTCCGCTTGGACCTCCGATCTGCACCGCCACCGCACCATTACCGCCGGCCATCTCCAGCACTTCACAGAGCTTGATCCCGAACGGCACCTCGTACACGCCCGGCCTGCGGCAGTCACCGGAGATGCTGAGCAGTTTCGTGCCGGTGCTTCCTTTCGATCCGATCTGGGAGAACCAACCGGCTCCCTGATCGAGAATGCGGGCGACGCAACAGAAGGTCTCAACATTGTTCACGGATGTGGGATAGCCGTGATATCCCTTCTGAGCGGGAAACGGCGGGCGATTCTTCGGATCACCCCGCAATCCTTCGCATGAGCTGATCAGTGCGGTCTCCTCTCCGCAGACGTAGGCGCCGGCACCCATCTGAATCCGGATGTCGAAGTCAAAACCCTGCTTCCCGAAAATGGCCTTTCCGAGCATTCCGGTGTTGCGGGCCTTCTGGAGCATATCTTCGAGGAACGGTCGCAGATAGGCGTATTCACCCCGCAGGTAGATGATCCCCTCCTGCGCGCCAATGGCGTATCCTGCGATCGCCATACCCTCGATGAGCAGCTCCGGCCTTTCGGTCAGGATCACACGATCCTTGAACGTTCCGGGCTCGCCCTCATCGGCATTGCAGATGACAAATTTCCTTTCCCCGCGCGCCGCACGCGTGAAATCCCATTTCATACCGGTGGGGAAGCCGGCGCCACCACGACCGCGCAGACGCGCCGTCTTGATGTCACGGATGACTTCGTTCGGACTCATGGACAACGCCTTTTTCAGGGCCCTGCCGCACTCGAGCGGTGCGAAGATCACTTCGCCCCGTGTCCGGATATTGTTCGAGACGGCTGCGCTGACCAGCGGATTGGAGTTGTTCCCGTCTCCGAGTCTGCGTCGAAGCCGCTCCGGTGTGATTCCCGCTTTCAGCTGCTCAACGTAATCGAGCAGCGTGTCGCGCGACACTTCGGTGAAGATCTCGTCGTTGATCATCAGCGCAGGTGCCTGATCGCACATACCGATGCAGGGTGTGGTTTCCAGGGAAAAGCGTCCGTCCGCCGTGGTCTCGCCGATGTCAATCCCGAGCTCTTCGGTGATCGCATGCTTGAGACGTTCGAATCCGAACATCCGGTCGATAATATCGTCGCACAACCGGAATACAACGGTGCCGTTCTGTTTTTTTGAAAGAAAAGCGTAGAAAGTGACAACGCTTTCCACTTCGACGCGGGGCGTCCGGACCTGATCGGCGATCAGATCCATGGCATCATCGGAAACACAGCCGAAGGTCTCCTGCACCTCACGGACGATGTCCATCATCCGTGCCTTGTCGTTGCCGACACCCTCGCACATGCTTCTGATGGCCGTTTCAAAGTTTTCTGACATCCAATTACCTCTCAAAGTAACTCACGTGATATGGAGTTGAATCTCAGGATTAAGAGATTTTCATAGTGCAAATTATCAATCCTGCCGAAGGTATCCAAACAATCACGAAAAATTTCTCGAATTTCGGTCGATGTAACCATATTGCTGATTTCCGTGTCCCGTAATTGCAATTTCCACGGATCATCCATCAGCGAGGTCGGCCATGATTCCGATTCGTGTCAGTGTGTGCTGCGCATGTCTGCTGTTGCTCTCTTTCCTGCCCGGTGAGATACGCGCACAGCAGGATTTCGCATCAGAAAAAATCATGCATCTCTGCCGGGTATGGGGACTGGCGAAATACTACCACCCGCAAATTGCGGATTGCAAACTCAGCTGGGATGATGCGCTGCTGCGTGTCTATCCGCAGATTCGTGCTGCGCAAAACGAGGATGCGTTGCGCGCAGCTCTCCTTGCTCTTCTGGACATCGTCGGAGAGATGCCGGATCCGAAAAACGAACCGGATCACTTCACCGAACAGGAGAGCATGCTCTACGATCTTTCATGGGTGGATGAGACGTTCTACTGCGGAGAACTCGGTAGACGGGTGCGTGAACTGCGGGATTTCGCCCGTCTGCATCTGCACTGCCTGGTCACCACGAACATCAGCGGATCAAACGCAGTCTTTGATGCTGATGACCGCTACTACGATGCACTGGATACCTATCCGCCGGAGGATCTCCGGGTCCTCGCTCTTTGCCGGTTCTGGAACGCCTTTTTCTATTACTCTCCCTACCGCGATATCCTCGACAGCAACTGGCACGCCGTTCTGCGGGAGTTCGGTGTCCGCTGGGCGGAAGCATCAGATGCGCTGTCCTATCACCTCGCGGCATACCAGATGGCACTCGAAACCTGTGACTCCCACGCAGGTATCAACTCCATCCCGCTGACCCAGTACATCGGATCATGCATGGCTCCGTTCACCCTTCGGCGCATCGACGATCAGACAGTCATCGATCGCACTCTCGTCCCGGGAATCCGACCCGGAGACATCGTGCACGCGGTCGATGGCATTCCCATCGAACGGTTGCGCGACAGTCTCGCGGCAATTTCGGAAAAAACCAATCCGCAGGCCTTCGAGTACAGTCTCGGCTCCCGAATCTGCCGGGGACCAGAGGGCCCTTCGACCATCGTCCTCGAGGACATGCAAGGGACACGCACGGAGACCTTCGAACGCAGCAACGAACATTTTTCGGTGTGGTCTCTCCGATCCCATCCCCTGACGTTCGACACACTCCTGCAGAACGGATCCCGGGTCGGATACATCGACCTGGTGAAGCTCAAACCCGAGGAGGTCGGCTGGACGATGAACGTCCATCGCGATGACGATGCAATCGTATTCGACGTGCGGGGGTATCCCCAGGGAAGTATCTTCGAACTGAGCAAATACCTGCTGCCCAGTCGTGTCCCGGTCGCCCGGTTCTCATGCCCCGATGTCTATTTTCCCGGAATGCTCGAGTGGATTACCGCGTGGTTCGGCGGAAATGGCAGTTGGACGTTTGATCGACCCATTTTTGCTCTGTTCGATGAGAACGCCATTAGTCATGCGGAGTATACCTGCATGTTCCTCGATGCGGCACCGCGGTGTGTCAAGGTCGGCTCTCCAACCCGGGGATCGGACGGCAACGTGACGTGGGTGTACGTTCCCGGAGGGATTCGCATCACGTTCACCGGGCTGGGTGTATTTTACCCCGATGGGACGCCAACGCAGCGGATCGGCATTCAACCGGATATTTTCGTCCGTCCAACCATAGAGGGGTTGCGCGCAGGACGCGATGAGGTCCTCGAAGCGGCCCTGAATGCGTTTCAGACCACGGTTGTGGCTTCCGCTCCCATCCCGGACGGACAGGCGCTTGTGCTGTATCCCTCCCCAGTGGCCGACGTGCTTACCTGCCGGTTCACCGACAGTGAGCGATCGGCGCAACATGTGGAGATCCACGATGTACTGGGAAGAACGGTCTTCCACAAGACCGTCGATATTCCCGCAGGTGGAGTGTTGCGTCTGCCGGTGGCATCGTTGCAGCCGGGCAGCTATTTCCTCCGTGCAATCCCGGTTTCCGGACATGCACCACCTCCGACGGCTTGCTTCATCCGCCGGTGATCGAGGATACTGCGCCGCCGTCACGTAAAACGCCGTGCATCCCATTGAGGATGCACGGCGTTTGTCTATATCGGTGATGCAAACTGCGAGATCACCTCATGGAAACAACTCGATGGTTTTGTTGTACGGATCGCAATTGTTGTTGATGGCAAAGACGCCTTCCAGGACCTTATATCCTTCCTTCGAAATCCGGTAGTTGTATTCGCCCTCGCAGAGGCCGTCAACCACGATGCGTCCGTTGGCGTCAGTGATCGGGGCCTCGAGTTCCTTGCTGCCCTTGCGCACCTGTACTTTCGCACCGGCGACAGGATTGTTCTGCGCGTCCCTCACCACGAGTGTCAGGACACCCGAGCAGCACCCTTTCTGTTCCATCGTCACTTCTTTCGTTACCGGATCGCAGCTCTCGTTGATACTGAACGAGAATTCCCGGTCGGTCCAACCGTCTTTCAGGACATCGACAGCGTAGACGGCTGCGCAGAGGCTGTCGAACACGGCGAGGCCGGATGCGTTTGTGAGCACCTGCCGGATTTTGCTGCCGTTTTTCCAGAGACGCACAAGGGCACCCGTTACCGGCTGATTCTGCGGATCACGCACGATCACCGTGAGCACACCGCTGCAGCAAACCTGCGGTGTGATTTCCAGCATCGCTTCCTTCGTCACCGGGGTGCAGTTCGTATCGATGGCGAACGGCCCCTCTACGACCTTGTATCCCTCTTTCGAGACACGATAATTGTATTCGCCCGCGCACAGGCCATCCACAACGATACGACCGCTGGAATTGGTGATCGGGGCCTCGAGTTCCTTGCTGCCCTTGCGCACCTGTACTTTCGCACCGGTGACAGGATTGTTCTGCGCGTCCCGCACCACGAGTGTGAAAACACCCGAGCAGCATGCGAGGAACTCCATCTCAATCGTTTTGCTGTACGGATCACAGTATTCGTTGATCGCGAAGGTGAATTCCCGCTCCGTGAGTCCATCTTTCGTGACGTCGACACCGTATTCCCCTTGACACAGATTCGTAACGACCGCAACACCCGATGCATCCGTAAACATCTTCTGCAGCATGTTGCCACTTTTCCACAATCGTACGACAGCGGAGGGCACCGGAGATCCGTTCTGGTCTTTTACGGTGACCGTCAGTACGCCGTTGCAGCAGACAGAATCATTCACTGCCGTTAGAGAGATGGACAGATCCTGCATCGATTCCGCCGCATTCACCGGATCCATGGATTCAAACACCAGTGGCTCAAACCCGGTGGCTTCGATGCGCAGATCCATGAGAACCAGCGGCAGATCGCGGAGGACGAACACTCCCGTGCCATCCGTGCGGGTTCTGCCCAGTTCCCGGCCGTCACTGTGACGCTCCACGGAAACATTCGCATCCGCAAGCGCTTTACCGCCCGTGCTTCGTACCACACCCGAGACTGTGGCAGTTTGTGGTGCATTCGCCTCGTCGTCAGAACACGACGAGAAGACACCGACACACATGAGAGCCAGCAGAGAGACATGGAAGAAACGCATCGTTCACTCCTGGATGTGAGAAGAATACAGCCGTCACGGTAGCGGCGATGAGATGAATTGAAAACCGGATGCGAGAAACAGAATCAATAACACGGTAACACTCTAGAAATGAAAAAGTTACAACGGCCCCGAGGAGTCATGACGAGGGTTGATGGAAAACTTGTGCATCAGTTTGTAAATCGTTGTCCGTCCGATGCCGAGCAACCGGGCGGCTTCCTTGACGTTTCCTCCCGACGCCTTCAGCGCTCGCCTGATAGCCCGCTCCTTTGCATGGTCCATTGAGGGAACGGAATCCGGCGTGACTGCCGACTGTCCGATGTTCTGTGGTTTTGGGTGAGAGTTCTTTTTCCGCGACAGGTTGCGTTCGATATCGCGAACGGAGCGGAGATGCAGGAGAATGCCTTGCATGCGCAGAAGGTCCACCGGACGGGTAAAATAATCCCACGCTCCTGCATGCAGGAGAGCGGCAGCGGATTCATTGTCCTCACGGTTGCAGACGAGAATCACAGACACCGAAGGATTTCGTTTCAACACTGATTGCAGTTCCGAAGCCGGATTTCGTTCTGCCGGTGCTATCCCGAGCAGAACGACATCGGCATCTGCAGCCGGCTGTGCAAGATATGCGTCTGTCGAGGGATAGGTGGACGCACGATGTCCCCATGACTGCCGAATAGTCCAGTCAAGTAGCTTCCGGGTAGAAAAATCGGCGTCGATAATCGCGATGTTCAAGAATTGGCGGGCTGGCATGGATGCAATTGGA
>JAFGKR010000304.1 GCA_016928515.1 Bacteroidota bacterium
CCCCCACGAAGGGAGAATTCCGTTGATACTGGCTGATCACTCCGATAATGTCAAAGCTGCCGCCGGGTGCCGGCTGACCGGCGAAGGGCACATCGTTGTCGATGCGCACGTCGAGTTCCCGTGTGCCGTCCGACAGCGTGTAGTTCACACCGGATCCACTGACTCCCCATGCGTTGGTATTCACCGTCACGCTGTTGATGCGGACGAGTTCGGCCTCGTACTTCTCATCCCCGCCCTGTCCGTCGCCGAGCAGATCGGCAAGCGTCACCACCTCCGGTGTCACAGTGTTGCCGGTGGACGGCTGCGCGTCGATGGTCACGTTTTCCAGTTCCGTCAGTCCGTTGAAATGCGTGATGGTGCCGGTCACGGTCACTTCGTCGCCGATATTCACCGCCTGGGTGAACGTGAAGTCATACACCGCGATCCCGCCGGTATGATCCTGGATGTAGGCGGGGGCGCCGAACTGGTCCGACACGGTCACGATGCCGTTCACCGTCACGACGGTGCCGAGGTTCACCGGGACGCCGTTGACGTCATTCTCCCGTGCCTCGGCGATGGGGATCGGTCCGCCCTTCACGAACACGGCAGGAGGATTCTGGATCGGAAGGAAGTTCGTGCCGCCGGAGGTCAGAATCACGACGGAGTAGTTTCCCGTGGCGGATGGTGCGACGAGCTTGCGGATCGTGATCGTGGCCGCCTCCCCGGCGAAGCTCAGGCGGTCGAGGAGGATGGTGTCTTCCTGTACCGAGATCTCGGCCTGCAGCCGGGAATCGGTTTCCACATCGGCCTCATCGCCGGACCAGAGGAATCCATGCGGGATCACCAGCTTCATCGCAGTGAGGGTGAATTCCGGTGAGGGGGTGAAATCGACCGGAAGATCAAGCGTGTCGCCCGCATTGACCTGCTGCACGGTGGTCGATGCGGATCCTGAACCGTCCGCCGACAGCGGTTCCGCGGCGCTCGCGGAGTTCTGGGGATTGCGACCGTTCATTTGGACCACGAAATCGGCGGCATTGTCGTCCGTGTCCCATCCGTTCCCCGCGAATTCCTCCGCGCCGCCGGCAGCGAGTGTGGCGGCAGTTGATGACGCGGAGGCCCTTCGTTCGACACTGTTGTCATTGGCCGAAGTGCCGTGATTCGGAGCCGCGGATCCTTCGGGATCGTTCCCGGAACCGAAGCCCACGCGATCCACCGGACGGCCGCTGCCGTCGACGACACGGATGCTTCCGTTGTCCGCCAGACCGGAGACCGCCCATTGCACATCCGCCACGGGTGTGCCGCCCCAACTCGATCCGGTGATCAGGTAGAAGGATTTCGCGCGCATCCGCGTCCCGTCAGGGATGCGCGCGAGCGTACTGTACGAAGAGCCTGAGGCTGAGCGATACTGCAGCTCCCAGCCGGAGACATCGACCGCGGTCCCGGTGGGATTGTACAGCTCCACGAACTCCCCGGCCTGATTGCCGACGCTGCCGCCCCGGGTGGCGAATTCGCTGATCACCACGTGATCGGCGGTCTGCGCCACGGCGCCGGCGCAAAAGATATACGCACTGGTGACCAGAATCGAAAAAAGTACCCTCATTGCCTCTGCCTTTCGTGATCGATGGGAAAAATGAAATATACGAATAATCGTCGATCCGTTGGATCACGCCCCGCCTCCCCAGTTCCCCGCCTCCCCAATGCTGCTTTGACTTCATGGAAAATCTTCGGATATTTCTGTTTCTGCCCCGAAACATTGCATACGGGAAACACACCGCAGATCATGAAGCGCGCACTGGTCATCATTCCGACGTACAACGAACTGGAGAATATCCGGAGCATCGTCCCGGAGATTCTCCGAAAGGACGACCGCCTGGAGGTGCTCGTCGTGGACGACGGTTCACCGGACGGCACTGCCGCCGCGGTGCGGGAGATGCAGGCAGGCGAACCGCGCATCCATCTCCTCGAACGGGAGAAGAAAATGGGCCTCGGCACGGCGTACGTGGCCGGGTTCAAGTATGCCATCGCGGAGGGGTATGACTGCGTGTTTGAGATGGACGCCGATTTCTCGCATGATCCCGGTGTGCTGCCGAAGTTCCTCGAGGCGATCGAGGAATACGACCTCGTACTGGGATCGCGGTACATCCAGGGCGTCAACGTCATCAACTGGCCGATGAAGCGCCTGCTGCTGAGTTACTTCGCGAATCAGTACACGCGCATCGTGACCGGACTCCCCGTCCGCGACGCCACCGGCGGTTTCAAGTGTTTCCGCATCGAGGTTCTCAAGGCCATCGATCTCGACCGCGTTCACAGCAACGGCTACTCGTTCCAGATCGAGATGAGTTTCAAGGCCTGGAAGAAAGGATTCCGCATCCACGAGATCCCCATCATCTTCATGGATCGCCGCGTCGGCATTTCGAAGATGTCGAAGAAAATCGTCCGCGAGGCCGTCACCATGGTCTGGCGGCTGCGGTTTCAGAGCATCGTGGGCAAGATTTCATAATATGGCAAGATGACACGATGGCAAGATTTTGCCATCATGCTATTTTGCCATTTTGACATCTTGTCATCCATTCCCAGCGGACATTTCCTGAATTTCTTTCCCACGCTCTTGACACACATACCGGCTTCAAGTTATATTTATAGACTAGGCACCCATCGACTAGAGGCCTAGGTCGTCAGCCTTTCACGCTGAAAACACGGGTTCGAATCCCGTTGGGTGCACTGCCCCGAAAACCGTCCGCAGCCGCGGGCGGTTTCACGTTCTGCCCCTTTCCACGCTTCCACGTTCCATCTGCATCTTTTGGATTACTCCCATCGAAGGCGCGCACCTTCATCCCGATGATACCATGCACGGGAATCGCGGGAAGCCATTGGTTTCGTGGAAATGAGATACCGAGACTATTCCTCCGGTTCCTGAACCGGCATCATCATTACGTAACCAAGCTGCTCCATCCAGTATTGGGCGTTCCCGGCAATCCACTCGTCGGCGATCTTCCCGTCCCGGAAATGGATCAGGCTTATCCCTGGCACCACCACGCGTCGGTCCGTCGGGGACCGCATTCCCTCTCCGGTATGCGTCGCCGTAATCGTCCATCGGATTGTCGCAGCGCTGTCCGCATAGACGATTTCGTCGACTGCGACGGTAAAATCCGGGTACGCTTCATGCCATGCCGTCACTTCCTCCCTGAAAGCCTCGATGCCCGTCTGCGGCTCGTATCGCGGTACCATCCGAAGTTCGAAGTCCTCATGCAGCACGGCTTCGATTCCTTCAAACGATCCGGTGTTCCAGTACTCGAGAAGCTTGTCCAACAGAGGCTGATACTGCAATGCGGGATCCTGCCCGCATCCAGCCAACAGAACGGCCGCAACGATCACTGTCATCATCCATCCTCTGCACATCATTTCAATTCCTCCAGGTTGCTGACAACGAATACACCTCATTCCCACCGGACTCTCCGGTGGGGACTCAGAACACACGAAACAGACTACTTGTGTATGGATGCTACTTGCACATTCCCGCGGTAAAAGTCAAGAGCCATGCTGAAATCGGGAAAGCAATCTTTGGATGCCTGGACCGAGATCGGAGTATGGAATAAGCAGTGAGCGAGCCGGCGTCTCGCATCTCCAACGGTCGTGTTGAAAAATGGGTAGTACTACCTATTGCGTTCCGGGAATCAAAGCGGTAGGTTATTTCCGAGCGACCACCACAAAGAGCATGACTCTCGAATCCTGGAGCGAATCTGCCAACATGTCTCAGACAGAGTGTGCCCATGGCCCCGACGGCAATCCCATTCAACTCTGACAGGCTCCCGCCCCGATATCCGGAATGGATCGCGGACAGTCTGACAGACGAGGAAACGGTCCCACCCCCTGATCGCGTACTCCCGTTTCCCGAACCGTACGGGCAGCCAGTATCGGGCTTTCTCCGCTTCTGCCGGCTGGCGGCATATCCGCTGTACGGCAGCATTCGACGAATGCGGCTGTGGAAAGACGGAACGACTCCATGAAAAACGACCGCACTCGGCGGTCGTTTTTCTTTCCTGCGCAACAAGGGAACTTTACAATATCAGGGAGATACCCGCTGCACCTATAGCGCTTCGCTGAGTCCGGGAATGAGCGCCGCACCTTCCGGCACCTCGATGCTCGATCCCTCGAAATCCGTGCCGATGGGTTCGGTACGCCCACCGAGATGCTGTGCGAGGAACTGATCCGTGACGGCGAAGAACGACAGGTTGTTTTCAGGACGGGCGAAGCCGTGTCCTTCGTCTGGATACAGTACATAGGTTACGGGGATGTTCTTCTCCTGCATGGCCTTCACGATCTGATCCGCCTCGGCCTGCTTGACACGTGGATCGTTCGCTCCCTGACCGATCAGCAGGGGTTTGGTGATTTTGTCAACGTAGTTCAGCGGTGAGCGCTCTTCGAGCAGCGCGCGCCCCTCTTCCGTCCGCGGATCCCCGACGCGTGTCGCGAACATGTCGAGCATGGGTTTCCAATAAGGTGGAATGCTGCCCAGTAGTGTATTGAGATTCGACGGACCGACGATATCCACTCCACAGGCGAATACATCGGGTGTGAATGTCAGTCCGACCAGCGTTGCATAGCCACCATAACTCCCGCCCATGATGGCGATCTTGTCCTCCTTTGCAATTCCTTCGGCCACCGCCCAATCCACGGCATCCAACAGGTCGTCATGCATTTTCGCCGCCCACTCGAGATTGCCGGCGTTGAGGAATTCCTTGCCGAAGCCGGTGGAACTGCGGAAATTGACACTGAGTACGGCGTACCCGCGGTTGGCCAGCCACTGATGGATGGGATTGTATCCCCAGGAATCGCGACCCCAGGGACCGCCGTGCACAAGCAGCACCATCGCGAGCGGTTCGGCGGGACGCCCGTCTTCGTCTTCATCCTTCCAGGTAGGGAGAGTGAGGTAACTCACCATCTCCAGGCCGTCCCGTGCGGGAATGACTACCGGCCACATTCGGGCCAGGGTGTGCTTCTCGAGGACGGACCGATTGGTGAAGAGGAACTCGGCTTTCTTTTTATCGCGGTCATACAGATAGTATCGTACGGGGCCATTGTCCGTCACATAGGCAACGGTCCAGAGACGATCATCCTGTGTGCGGCCGGTGACGCTCAGATCTCCGTCCACTACTGTGCGCAGATAATCGATATCCGGTTGAATCGCCTCATCGAGAATCTGCCAGGTTTCGCGTTCATATTCCGCGGAAACCGCCTGGATTTTATGTGTGACGGGATCGCGCATCGTGCCGGAGATGTCGGCTTTGTCGTTCTGTGCCAGGACCTGCTTCTCACCCGAGGCGAGATCCATCCGCACAAGCGCCGCCGTATTTCGATCTCTGCTGTCCATCAGGTACAAAACGTCGCTTCCCTTCTCAAAGCCAATGATGTTGGTCGTCAGAAGATCATTCATCCCGACGGTCATCCACGCTTCCCATCCTCCCGAACCGTCCGCACGGAGGTATTCCTTTCCTCCGTCCGGAGTGTTGCGGACCGCGAAACGGATCGCGAAGGAGTCGTCGGTCACAAAGCCGGCAAATTCGTCGTTCTGCTGAACCATCTGCATGTCACCAGTGAGGATATTCAGACGGTGGATATCGTGGAACTGGGGATTCCGGAGGTTGAGCCCGATCAGGATCTCTTCCGGCATATCGACGCTCAGTTCCTCCACACGCACTGTCGGTCGCATCTTTTTCCCGCTCGGCAGCATGATGGGATTTCCGTCTGCGTCGAGAATCTCCTCGAACGGGGTCAGATTGATGTCCTCCCCGTTTTCGACATTGACAGCGTGCAACATCCAATTCTCAGCGCCACCGTCATCCTGCAGATAGAGCAGCCGGCCAGGGGTGTAGGACCAGAAATATTGCCGGATACCACGGACGGTGTCCTTGCTCACAGCCCTTCCGTCCTTTGGATTGTCCACCGGAGCGACCCAGACGTTGAGCACGCCCTCCACCGGTGCGAGATAGCTGATATAGCGTCCATCCGGACTGATTTGCAGTCCGGCTTTATCGGGATTTCCGAAGAGATCTGCGCGAGGAATCACTGTTTCCTCCTTGGGTGAGCAGGCGATCAATAGCAGGGACAGGCAGCTCATAATTGCCGCCGCGGTCGGAAACCGTTTCATGGTGTTCCTCCTGTGAAATGTGTTTGAAATGTAATATCCTCAAGATGTGTGCAAAATTCAACATGCACAGCGCATTGATGCCCCGTGATTATCCCTCGGAGCAATCAGGAGTATACGATGAGAGCCGGCTGGTGTTTCATTCCGTGGCCGGTGTTGGGACATATTTTTTATTCTGATACAGTTTTCACATTTTGCGCAACAATTCTCGCATGTAGCGCGTAGAACGCTCTCAATTCCCGGATCCGTTCAGTCACAATGTAATCACAGAGGAGTCTGCCATGAAATCTGTTTCAATATGCGTTCTCACTGTTCTGCTGGTCACCTCAGCCGCCTTTGCGCAGGAGAGGGAGGGCTTTGCAGGACGTCCAATTACCAGCAATCTTTTCATGCCCACAGGCAACACGCTGAATTCCGGAGAATTTTCGATCGGCATCGGTCCGGTGGAATACGGCATTACCGACAACGTTCAGATCGGCACGAATTTGCTGCTGTTCATCTTCCAGTTCTACAATGCTGATCTCAAGGTGTCGTTCATTGATACGGAGCGGCAGGCCTTCGCAGCCGGACTCGGATTCGGGTACTTCGACCTGGACCTCTTCGGAGCTGAGGGGGATGTCTCCTTCACCTCACTCTCACCATACCTGGCTTACACGACGTCGATCGGCCCGAAGACCCGAATGCATTTCTCGGGGAATTACAGCTATTTCGAGGGCGATGCAGACATCGAGGATGCGGAAGCGACCGCTTCCACGAGTGGGACCTCCGTCGCCGTCGGTGTGGAGCACAGCCTCTCCAACAAGACGAAGTTCGTCGGTGACGTCGGATACGACGTCACCTTCGAAGGCCTGCGCTTCGGCGGCGGCGTACTCTGGGGCTGGGAAGTATTCCGCCTGAAGCTGGGACTTCAGTATTTCTCGCCGAAGGGAATCGGCGGGCTCGTCCTCCCCTACATCGGACTCTGGTGGCGATTCGACGGTTGATCCGGTTTTCATGGAAGGGATTACAAAAACGCCCCCGTGATTACGGGGGCGTTCCTGTTTCCGGCAGACGATCACGTGTCTTCCTCGCCTGCTGGAGGAAATCGTCCGGGTAGAACTATTTCAGAAGCAGCATGCTCCTCTTGTGCACCTGCCCACCCGCTTCGAGCACGGCAACGTAGGTACCACTGGGTAATCCCGAGGCATCGAAGACGACTTGATGCGTGCCCGCTTCGTGCATCGCATCCGCCAGACCCGAAAGACGCCGACCGTACATGTCGTAGACACTCAACCGCACATGCATGGAGGCAGGAATGGAGAATGACAGAATCGTTGACGGATTGAACGGATTGGGATAGTTCTGCGCGAGTTGGATGTCGTCCGGAAGCACCACGGTCTCAGCCTCCTTCGGGAACCAGCCGTGCGCCATCACAAACTCGCCGGCCAGATTCGTATGGCCTGTCAGTTGCACGAAATTCTGCAGCGGATTCGAGATCCCACCCATATCCACCCACAGATACGAGGGCCGCTGATACACGTGCAGCGCTGCGGGATGACTCACCATCGGCATCGCCTCGGTATTGGTGTAGTAGAAGCGGATGTCGACGTTTGGATTCCCGGCCCCGGTGGTAACGGTGAAATACCGTCGTACGTAGCGCAACCGGTTGATGCCCCGTGGCAGCATGCAGGGATACATGGTGATGGTCATGCTGCTGATCGGTCCGCTGTTGCTTTTCACCTCGGCAATCTTGTGTCCGCTGCTGTTGAGAAAGGGCGTCCAACCCGCGCCGACGGCCTGGGTGACGGACACCGTTCCGATCGGTTCCACCTGGATGCTGACGGTGAGGGTCAGTGGGGAATTACTCGCCGGAGTCATCGTCACGCTGTTGTACGCGGTGACCGTAATCGTGCGCGCGTGGGTTCCCGTCGCAAGTTTCCCGGGATCCACCTGGAACTCCAGATCCTGTCCCTCGGTGCCGCTGCTGGTAAGCAAGGTAATCTCCGTCGCACTTGTCGACGCATTCCAGCGGAGAACGCCGCTGTTGAAATTCCCGCCGCTGTTTTCGATGCGCACGTTTCGTGTCACGGGCACCGGATACTTGCAGGCACCGGAAGCAAGGATAAGCGTCTCTGCCGGATCGATTTCCACCCGACGCACGACGGTGAATTGGGCGGAGCAACTGGTTTTCAGTCCCTGCGCATCCGCGACGGTGATCTCCACCGGATGAACACCGGCACCCACAATAGTGTTCGGGGCCGGAGATTGCGTTACCACAAGGCTTGCCGCAGCCGTACAGTTGTCGCTCGCGAGTATCTGGCTTCGGAAGTCCGGGATGGATGCCCTGTCCTGTGTATCACCTTCCACCATGCGATTCGGAGCACAGACGGTGATCGTCGGGGGTTCCACATCCGTCACCGTGATTCGCTGTGTTGCGGAGGCCTGGTTGCGATTTCCGTCCGTCACCGTCCATGTCACGATCGTGGTCCCGGCCGGGAAGACCGCCGGAGCGTCGTTGGTGACAACCAGCGTATGAGGACAGTTGTCACCTACCGTCGGCGTCCCGAGCTTCACCTGCGTTGCGGGATATGCGCACTGTCCTGGTACCGTCGGGAGTTGAAGATCCGGCGGTGCGGTAATGGTCGGCGGCTCGATATCGGTCAGACAAATGGAGAGGTCAGCCTGCTTCACGGCTGCGTAGGCGTTCACACGCCCGTACCCGAGTTCGTAGGACCAGGTGCCGTTGGGCTGGCCGGCGACATTGCTGCTGTAGGTGTATGCACCCACTTTCTGTGTGGTTTGCTCGAGGATGTCTCGCGCCATCGCATGCGTCAACAGCGGATTCACCGAATAGATCAGTGCCATGACACCGGCCGCATTCGGGCAGGCGCTGGACGTACCGTTGAAATTCGGTGTATAATCCCCACTGGTATACCCTGCTGGTCCGCTGATATCCGTCGCATAGATTTTCACGCCGGGCGCAGCCACGTCGAGATTCGTACCGTAATCGCTGCCCCACCATGTTTCACCGTCACATGACGTCGGAGATTTCCGCTTATCGCACATGCTCATCGCTGCGACGGCGATAGTGGCATTGTAATTCGCCGGGTATTTCACCGAGCCGTTGCCATTCCCGGCCGAGAAGAGCACCGATGCTCCCTTGCCACCGCGACCGTAGGTGGTGGCTCCGTCGATGGCGGCGTTGATGAGCGAGGATGGTGATCCTCCTCCCCAGGAGTTGCTCAGCACGTCTGCACCGGCGGTCTGCCAGGCCCAGGTGATTCCGTCTGCAATCCACGACGTGGTAGTGGCCCACCCAGAGCCGTATCCGTACGCGATGCGTACCGGGACGATCTTGCAGCTGTAGGCGATACCGGCGATACCGATATTGTTGTTTCCGACTGCGGCAACGATCCCGGCGCAGTTCGTACCGTGTGCATCGTTGCCTTGCGGTCCGCCGTTGCTTCCCAGCCCCGTGGCATCGTAACCGGGGAGGAGATTTGCCATGAGATCCGGATGAAGCAGATCCACTCCCTCGTCGATGATGGCAACCTTGACGGAAGCGGAACCGGTCGTCCGGTTCCAGGCGCTGAATACGCCCATGTCTGCTCCCGGTGTCCCGTTATACTGTATGGAAGATCCGGTATTGTTCAGTGCCCATTGATACGAAACGTACTGGTCGTTCGTGTTCATGCGCTGCATCAGGATAAGGAAATCCGGTTCGGCCCACGCGAAGGTTCCGCTCCGCTGGAATCGCGCGGACAATTCGAAGGCGTTCTCGCGTGCGTGGGATGCGATGCGCAGTGCGTACACCATGGGATCGTGACTTTCCTGTCCGATGACCTCCGCACCGTACTCATGCGCCATGGCATTGAGCATGGTGACATCTGCACTACTGCGGAGACGCACGTGGAAACGATCCTGAATCCCCATTTCCGTGCCGTCTTCGGCGACGAGGAAGGGATTGGCATAGCGAATGTCGGGCAGCGAATGCAGCCGCTCCAGGAGATCGGTGATTTCCTGCCGGGAGATGCCGTCCTGCAGCGATACAATCACGATGCGCGGTGCGGGAAGCATGTCTTCCGCATCCGCCGCTTGGAGCAACGGCTCCTCGGCAAGGATGTGCTGCTGCCTGTCTGCGGGGATATCCTCGTGAAAGCAGATCAGGATGTGACGTGTGGAGAGCGTAAACCGGCTGTTCCCTGCCGGGGTGTTCAGAACCAGACGGACCGATGCATAGCGCTCGCCCGTATCGGTCATGCCGCTGCCATCCTGCGCCGCCAGATGGGACGCCGTGAAAAGGAAAAGACACATGACCGCAAGGAAACAGGGACCTGAGGATCTCATTGACTAACCTGATGTTGTTTCTGATGTATCATACCTGCATATCTGCCTTGTGAGGATCGGCATCCCGCCTCCGTGCACCCGAAAAGGAAGGGTCAGCTGCAGAGAGCGGCGAGAGGCGGTTCAAAGACCAGAGAATAGTACCGAAATCATGCACTTCCACCAAGACCCGGAAATTAAAAGTGCATTACAAAGCAAAACGCCGCGGGACGGCGGCGTTTGCTGTCGCATGCATGATTCATGCACACGGATCGTCCCGGAAAAAGCCTCACTCGAGATACATCATCACTACGAAGACGATAATGATGAGGAAGGAAATCCCGAGCATGCCCATCAGCATGTAATAGGCGATGCGCGACTCTTTCGGTGCCCCGGGTTGAACCATCTGGCTCATGTGGGTGAAACCGCAGCTGTGGATAAACCGTGAACGGTGACCGTATCGTGCTCTGGCAAGACGCGCTGCGGACATCGTAGAGAGCAAACATAGCATACTGCATGAACGTGTACAATACTGTACCGGGGGTTGTGAACATTAATTTTTCGGCGCAATTTGCCATGAACGGAACACGCACACGATGACATTCCAGATTACAACGGAACACCTGCTCATCCGGCCGCTGCGTTTCACCGACAGTGCGTCGGTGTTTCGCTATCGCTCCGATCCGGAGGTGGTCCGGTATCAGATGTGGCGACCCGCTCGCGAGTCGGAGGTACGCCGGTTCATCCGTGAACTGCAGGGACTCGCCCCCGGCATGCCCGGTATCTGGTACCAATTCGCGATTGTTGAACACCGTTCGGAGTGTCTTATCGGTGACTGTGGCATCCACGTTCCCCTGGAAGCCATCGACGCCGCTGAACTCGGAATGACTATCACGCCCGAATTCCAGGGACGCGGGTATGCGACGGAAGCGCTCGAAGCGCTGATCGCCTACTGTTTTCAGACCCTTCACATGCGAACAATCATCGCGCGCACCGTTCCGCAGAATACTCGTTCGCTCGCACTGATCGCACGAACAGGATTCACACCATCGGTCCCCGGAAGACTGGGACTGGAGGCGACGGAGGGAGAGGAGTTCTTCCTTCTCAGGTATACAACCTGGCGGGACAGGCACCCTGATGACAAGGACTCAGCGAACGACGGCGAAGCGCATGCGGCGGAAAATCTCTGACCCGTCCGCGATGACGACAACATAGCTTCCGGGCTGCAGCGCATGCACCGGCAGCTGCTCGCGATACATCCCTGCGCTCACCTGCCGCGGTTCCCCCTCCAGCACCATTTCTCCGAGCATATTGTACACGGTGTACTGCAGCATCCCGCCATTGTCCGCCCGGTAATCGATGGTCAGAAGATCGGATACCGGATTCGGATACAGATCAACGCCGTTCCCGACAGGCGTCAATCCCTCGACGGCGACCAGATTGGAATACCGGAAGGGATAGCGGATCGATTTTCCGAAATCGGGATTCACGTTGTACCAGGAGCCGGAACCGACGGGTGCAATGCGGAACGAGCCGTCGCCATCATTGTTCGCCCACCAGGAAATGCCGTCGTCTCCGCTGTCGAAAAGTTCGATCTCATAACATCCCGGTACGAGATCGAGTGTGTCGTAGTAGGTGCGATTCCCGCCGAAGCTGCTCCGGTTGTATACGACACTGCCGTCACGGTCACGGACCTCCCAGCGATTCTCGTACGGGGCGCTGTTCGTCGCAAAGCGCACAACCAGTGGTGCATCGAACATCGGAACTGTTTCGAAGAAACTGAATTGTGTGTCGTTGGAGGGATATTCATCCGAACCACCGTTGGGAGTTTCGATCCGAAAGTCGAAGATGTTCTCCGTTCCCCACTCACCCCAGTCGAAGGACGGGAGGATTACGGTTTCCTTCTCGAGGAATCCGAGACTGCCGGTCCATGCGTAGGTGTTCGAATTTCCGCCACGCGGACCATAGACGATACGCAGACTGGTCAGCTCCTGGGCGCCGCGGTTCTGGATGACGATGCGCGGACGGCCGCAAGTGGGATTGAAGCGATTGCGCAGCGCGTCGTTGTTCGGTGCGATGATCACATCGATGGCGGCATCCACTTGATGATTCGGTGTGTCGTACGAAACCAGCTGGGATTCGAAAACATATCGCCCGAACTCATCATACTGTGAATCGTAATCCAGTTCCACCTGATCGCCCTGGATGAATTCCGTCAGTTCGAATTCCTTGACAGTCGCTTCCATACCCGGGCACCATCCGGCGCGGTCGTAGATCCATGTACCGCCCTGTGGATACAGGGGATTGTCGGCACACTCCTGGATGATCTGCCAGTTCCATCGCTGTGTGCCGTCCACTTCCACGCTGTGGATTTTCGGACAGAATTCCGCGCAGTTGGTCGCATTGCTGAAGTCGTGTCCCGTTGCAGACGTGCGCAGCTTGAACATCGACGCTCTCGGATCCAGGGAAACCGTGCGGGGTGGCACTTTTTCTTCGAACACGTTCAGTGCGAACGTCCCCTGCCAGAGGTTCTCCACCTTGATAACATCTCTCGGTGGCGTGCCCTCGATGAACACGAACTTCATATCAAGCAGCTCCTGGAAATTTCCGGCCGTGAGGTGCACCGAATCAGCGAGCAGCGGAGCAAAATCCGTGACGTCGTACACCCATGTCCATCCCTCCCCGAGATCCAGACCGATTCCGTATGGCGTGATATACCGGCCGAGTTCATAGTGGCGTACCAGCTCAAACGGCGTGTCGTAATAGAAGTGGTCATTGCGAAATAAATGTCCGTCAGGGATTACCCGTTGCGAATCCACCACACTGCCGTCCTGCGCAAATGTGTAGGTGGAATAGGGTGGCCACACGAACAGAGTATCGGTCGGGATGTTCGCCCGTGCGGTATCCTCGTAGAGGATAACCATCAGGCCGGGCTGTTCCAGAGTGTCCACGGCCAACGTTTCCTCGATGTGACTGGTGAACTCCCCCTGTTCGAAAATGACGTTGGGACGCAAGGGCGATGGCGTGAATCCCTTGACACGATCACCGCGGTAGGATTGCCACTGTGGGAACAGCAGTTTCCCATCGCGATCTCCCGCGCGATCAGAGGCCGTCACGCCGGTTCCGTCGTTGAAGTCATAATACGCGAGCAACTGATCGAAAAGCGGATCTGCGGTAATGAGCTGTCGGAAAGCGCGTTGCCGTATCTGTTCCTCCGTCAGCGCAGTCCTCCAGATTCGTACTTCGTCGATAGTTCCTGTGAGGGCATCCGCCTTGAAGGAGGAAATAGTAAAATCCGCGTCGTTGATCGCGGTGAATGCCGGGATGGTGCCATTGAAACCGAGCAACTGCCGCTCTCCGTTGATGAAAAGCCGTAGCCGATCCTCCTGGGTGTTCCGTGTCCCGTCGTACACCATGGAGAGATGGACCCAGGATCCTTCCTTCACGGGACGATTCTGCGTGCGGCCATAGGAATTCTCTCCGTTGCCGACAAGGCAGTACACGTCGCTACGGCCACCTTCTGGCGCGTTGAACTGTATCCCGATACGGTTTTCGTTCGCAGATCCCTTGATGATCAGGTTTGACCAGTTCCGCAACCTGTCGGCCCGCATCCATGCTTCGAGTGTAAATGCCTGCGCATCATTCAGCTCGGGAAAAGAACCGCAGTTCACGTGGCTGTATTGATCAAAGAAGAGCAGACCGTCGCTCTCACGCGCGGTGAACGTTCGATCCTCGCCGAGGTCGCTCGCCACGAGGGAAATCCCCGCTCCGTCCATTCGATCGATGGTGAATTCCGCGAGAATGGCACCGGACCAATAGCTGAACGGCCGCACGAAACGGATGGTATTCCAGCTGTTCGGTGTCAGTTCCATCGCGCCGTCGTAGACGGTCACCCAGCCCGGATTGCCGAGCGGGACGTCGTCCTGCCATCCCGCGAGCGTATAGCGTCGCAGGCGCAGGGTGAGCCGATGGATGCGTCCGTCGCCTGGACCGGCGTGCAGGCGCAGAGCGGTAATGTCGTCCTTCGCGATACCTGCGGCATCCAGCTCTTCGCCTGTCCACAGCAGATAGCTTCGGCTGTCCGGCGCCGCGGCGCCCAGCACCGTCGTCAGCTCCTCGCTGCCGCTGCCCAGGGAGCCGGTCGCAAATTCGGTGGTATCGTCATACACGATGCGTTGCTCTATACGCGGCAGGAAACGGTAGGATGGATTGATCATGTATGCCAGCGTATCGGGTGTGCGTCCGTTGACGATGAAATTCGGATGCGTCACCTGGTTGGAATCAAACACGCCGGTATGCTCATAGAGACGCGTGTAGGTGAGGTAATCCCACTCCCCGCAGGCCGGATTCTGCGATGGGTCACATTTCAGCGAATAGTACATCAGAATTTTTTCGTAGCGCCCGCCGTCATCGGGAAAGTCGAACCAGCCTTCCCTGGGAGCATTCCATCCCGGATTCACCGGCCAGTCCCATGTGAAAGTCTGTACGACAAGAGTATCGCCCGGTCCTGCGGCTGCGGTGTTCATCGCGAACAGGAACAGGATGAGGCTGCGGAGTGCATGACGGTGCTTCATGTGGGGGGAATCTCTGGGAGTGAACGGAAGAGTGCTCTACCGGCAGGAGAGCCGTGCTGCAGGAATATACGGACGACCGATCTGTCCGGCAACCACTGTCCCTCCACACGCGCCTGAAGGTTCGGTTCCGGTGACCGGCGCGCCGTTTTCCTCCGTTGTGCATCCCATATGAAATGATCACAGAGAATCCGTACAATCTGTTCGATCCTGTGTTCACTCGTGTTCACTGACAACCTGGAGATTTCCATGACGATAAATGTCGGTTCGATCGACCGTACGATCCGTATCATCCTCGGTATCGTCCTGCTTTCCCTCGTGTTCCTGCTGGAAGGCGGGATTCGGTACATCGGATTGATCGGCATCATACCTCTACTGACCGCAGCAAGCCGGAGCTGCCCCCTCTATTCCCTCATCGGAGCAAGTACCTGCCGGGAGGAAGCCGGAGCGGGAAAGTGACGAGTGAAAAAAATATTTTCGTCAGGACTTGATTTTGGCATTTCGATTGTGTATCTAGCGTGTGAGTGGTACTGTAAACTCCTTTACAGTATCGGGAATGCGGCTCCAGCCGCATAAAACTCCTTCCCACCTCCCTATACCACTCATCACTATCAGGCGAACGGGCCCGGAATTCCGGGCCTGTTTTTTTTACGTCCAATCCTTCGTCCAATGGTCAGGCAGCCACCCGGAAAGCAGGCAGCCGCCCGGAAAGGCGGCTGCGGGAAAACAGTGCATGCATCGGCTGGGCCATCCCGAGGACAGGTATCTTGCGTGAGTACTTCCTCAGAAATATATGACCGGGATCAGAACCAGGACACGAGTTCCTGTGTCTCACCATCAAGCGTCAATGTTCCGAGGAAGGGGAGCATGACGGATGCGCTTTGCTGTTCATATTTGACCATGGTACTCGGATTATCGGAGAACCAGAAGATGAGCGGGATACTGAGCTGCACGCTGCTCATGACATCGAGGGTCACGGTGACGCTGGATTTCCAGGTCGTCACTTCCTTGTTCCCTGCCATAACCTTCTCTTCACGCGCCTCGAGCTTCCCCTTGATTGTCGCTTCCACGGGAATCACCTGTCCACTGAAGGTAAAGTTCATGGTGATGCCGCCTTCCGGACCGATTTCCCACTCGGCTCCCGGGTCAAGCGCGTTGCCGTCGCCGTCGTAATAGCGGGCGATGACATCCCAGGTCTGTCCCGGAATGGTGGGGATGCCGGAGGGATTGAACTCCCTGATGATTTCACCGATGAAGTACTGCAGCATCTGATAGACAAAGCCGTAGACCATCACCGATTCGGTATAGGCACTGCCGTCACTTGAACGGGTGATCGTTTCCGTTCGGAGCAGCAGCGTATCGCGCTCGTTGGTGGAAAGATCTTTGCCGATGCGATAAAACCAGTCATTGTAATTAATGAGCAGGCTGTTCCCCTTGAAGAACGAAACGTCGTATTTGCGTTTGCTGGTCGTGACCTTCTGGTTGTTTTCATCCAGGTCGTAGCGGTCGTAAGTAAACTGGTCGCCGGAGTGGAGACGGATATTGACCTGCTGATAGCCTTTGTTCGGATCTGCGGGATTATCGTCGTCGTCGCTGCAACCGGAAACGAGGACTACGGCGGGCAGTGCAAGGAGCAGCAGGAGCGGGAAAAATCGGCGTGTACGCATGGCGGAAATTCTCCTGTTCATGAATATGTGAGTGAGCTTCTGTCAGAAGGAAAAATATACGAAAAAAGGGATGCCGTTTCGACACCCCTTTTCGTCTCCCCGGGAGAAAAATCCGTATGCTCAATCCTCCGGGTACACGCTCACCTGCTTGCGGTCGCGTCCGGTGCGCTCGAAGGCCACTTTGCCGTCGACCAACGCGAAGAGACTGTCGTCTCCCGCACGCTTGACGTTATTGCCGGGATGGAACTTCGTACCGCGCTGACGAACGAGAATTGATCCCGCAGTCACCAGCTCACCGCCGAAGGTTTTCACGCCAAGATATTGCGGATTGCTGTCGCGACCGTTCCGCGAGCTGCCGAGTCCTTTTTTATGAGCCATCTCTTACTCCACGCAATTATTTCTTGATACTGTCGATTTCGATTCGCGTATACTGCTGACGATGACCGTTGAGCTTCCGGTACCCCTTGCGGCGCTTTTTCTTGAACACCAGTACCTTGTCGTCCTTCATATGCTCGAGCACCTTCGCCGTCACCGTGGCGGAATCGATACTCGGCGTACCAACAACCACTCCGGCGTCGTCGGAGTACAACATGACCTCGTCGAACTCGACCGTGCTTCCGATCTCGGATTCCAGCAGCGGAACATAGAGTTGTTGTGACTCCGTCACCTTGAACTGCTTCCCGCTGATATTGACAATCGCGTACATCTTTGTTCCTTCTGTTCTCACGTATTCTTCACTCTTCCAGAATAACGAATGTAAAGAATTCTTGGGTTCCAGTCAATAGGAAACGGAAACGTGCGTATTTCTGCCTTGTTCCGGCGTCGTTTCTCTGTGTATATTCCGTCCGTGAATATGACACGTCGTCTTTTTCGATTTCTTATCATTGCGGTTCCGCCGCTTCTTCTGCTTCCGTTTCTGCTCTCCCCCAGGCTTTTTGCGCAGAGTTCGTCTCCCTCGCTGACCGACGCGCTGGGACGCAATACGGAACAACGTGCCGAGGTTGCATTCAACATGTTCGTCGTGGGATCGATGTATGAATTCCAGGAGGATTTCACAAAGGCGTTCACTGCTTATGAAGCCGCACTCGGGTACGACGACGATGCAGAGATTCATGCTGCCGCCGCTCGTTGTGCTCTTGCGTTGAATCGCAGCAGCGCCGCCATAGACCATCTGGGGCAGGCCACGCTCCGGCGACCGGACGTTTTGCAGTGGAAACGCATGCTGGGCGAACTGTATCTTTCGCACGGACATGCTGATTCTGCATCCACGGTTTTGACTGATGTCGTGCGACGCGACAGCGCGGATCTGCCGACACGCATCCTGCTCGCCGAGGCACGAATGAAGGCGGGAGCATGGCAGGCTGCTTCGGATCTGCTTTACCCGCTTGCATCGAACACCTCCGTCGGACATGAAGATCGACTGCGCATCGGGAAGCTGTATTTCCAGAAGGCTCTGGAGCAACAAACCGACATCGTCCGGGCCATCGCAGTGTTCGATACACTTCATGCGGCCTTTCCGGAAGACTGGCGCCCCCTCTGGTTCCGCGGTGCCGTGCTGTTCAACGAAGGCAACACCGACGCGTCCATCGAATCATTCGAACAGGTGCTTGAGCTGGCCCCGGACAATCGAGAGGCCGCGGCCATACTCGTGCGGGCTCTGGTTTCACGGCAGCGATACAGGAAAGCCATCGATATTCTTGAGGATCTCCATCGACGTGGACAGGCGGACGTACAGCTTCTGTTGATGCTCGGTGAGATCCACGCACTCGCAGGCGACACAGCTTCGGCACGCAGTGTCTGGGAGGAGGGCCTTCGTCGTCATCCCGATAATGCGGACTTGCGGCAGCGTCTCGAACAGCTTCCTGCGCAACCATAAACGATGTTCCATTCCATATATTCTTCCATTTTTCTATGCGTCTTTCATCCGCTTCCCTGATCCTTGCCATTTCCCTCCTCTTCGCCGGTTGTGCGAGTACACCAGCGATCGACACGAGCAAACCCATTGAATACTCACGCGTCATGGAACTGGTCGAGCAACGCAATTCTGCCCTGCTCTCGCTGGAGGGGTACGGAAAAATCTCCATCGATTCCCCTGAGATCTCGAACAGCGGTTCAGTGGCTCTGACCGTGCTCAAGCCCGACAGCCTTCAGCTGGAGATCAGCGGCCCCTTTGGTGTCACGCTCGCTCGCGTTATGGTGACGTGCAACGATTTCGTCTTCTACAATGGCTGGGAGAACACCGTCGCGGAAGGGGAAACCACGATCCACAATCTTCGCAAGTTCCTGCGACTTGCCCTCAGCTTCTCCGACATTCTCGACATCATGACCGGAACGCTCGGCTTCGGTCTGGTCCCTCGCAACGATGCTCCGGCCACGGCGCTCGACGGCAGCGCTTACACCCTCCGATGGAAAATCGATGGGGAAACACAGGAGTATGTCGTGGACCTCGATTATCTCGCCGTTCAGCGTTACACGCGCCGCAACGCCGACGGAAGGATTCTGGAGGAAATCATTTTCCGTGATTTCCGGAAAAAATCCGATCTCTATCTTCCGCAGGTGGTCAGCATCAACCGTCCTTCCACAGACGAGAGCTTCTCGCTGGTCTATTCCTCCCAGACCATCAACGATCTTCCGGTCGAATTCACGTTTTCCTATCCGAAATCCGCGCGCAAAATTTCCTTCTGACTGGAGATCCACCGCGGATACCTTCGCATCTCAGTTGTATGGACCACGACTGCTATTTTGACATGCGCATCTGTCCGTCAGCTCAACCATCTTGTTATGCAATCCGCGTAACTCGCCCTAAATCAACTTGTTTTCGCTTTGAAAATCCGTTAGCTTTTGGCTATTGGACGGATTCCATTCATGTACATGACAATTCTCCATCGTTGTTGCTTTGTCCTTCTGTTCGGAGGAGTCTTCCTGGGACCCCTGCTGGTCAACCCTGCATCCGCGCAGAAGAAAGGAGGCAGCAGTGTCCGGAAACAGCAGGAGGAACTCGAACATCTCCGTGAAGAAATCAAGCGCTATGAGAAACGTATCAAGGAAGGAGAACGTCGTGAGCGCAGCACGCTGCAGCGAATCGACGACTATGACCGGCAAACTTCCCTCATCCGCTCACTACTCTCCCGCCTGACGGAAGAGATTGCCGAAAATCGAAAGGAGATCGCCATCTCCCAGCTCAACCTCGCGACAGCAGAGAAGGAATTGAGGCGGCTGAAGCGCGAGTACGCGCGCATGATCGTCAGCATGTATAAGCGCGGTCGCACTCACGACACGGAACTTTTGCTCTCTTCAAAGAGCATCAACGAGATGTTCATCCGATCAAAGTACCTGAAAGCCTACTCTGAGCGGCAGCGACAAAACGCCGAGGAGATCCGCCAGCGCAAACGCAAGATCGAGCTGCAGAAAATGCTGCTGGAGGAAAAGCTCAGAGAGCAGCAATTCGCCATCCAGGAAAAACGCATCGAGGAGTCTCAGCTCAAGCAGAAGGTGGACGAACACAAAAGACTGCTGACACGAGTGCGGCATGATGTACAGTCCTATGAATCGCAACTGAAGCGGAAGCAGGCGGCCGCCCGTAAGGTGGAACGATTGATAGCCGACCTCATTGAACGGGAGCGGCAACGCATCGAGGCGGAACGCAAGCGGACAGCGGCCAAAGAAGGGAAAGCGGAACCAGCACCGCTGCCCAGTAAAGCCATTTCCAACACTGCGTTCGGACGTCTGCGGGGGCGTCTGCCCTGGCCGGTCTCCCAGGGATCAGTCGTGGGATTCTTCGGGGAACACACCAATCCCCGCTGGGGCACGGTGACGATCAGTAACGGCATTGACATTGCGGTTCCGAACGGCTCCGCGGTCAGGAGCATCGCAGACGGAACCGTTTCTGTCAGAAGTTTCATCGCCGGGTACGGCAACCTGGTCATCATCAACCATGACGACAACTTCCTGACCGTGTACGCCCATCTCTCTGAAATTTCCGTGCAGGAGCGCCAGAAAATCAAGGCAGGACAGCAGATCGGAAAAAGCGGTGAAGGGATTTCCGGCCCCGTTCTGCATTTCGAACTCTGGTACGAAAAGATCAAGCAGAATCCCCTGCATTGGCTCGCCAAGCGCTGAGTCATCACCGAAAAACGACCCTCTTCGCCTCGTACCCCCTTTCATCTTTTCACCTTCTAACCCTTTCACCTTTTCACCCTTTCACC